>CAZDCN010000046.1:0-9732 GCA_964503945.1 uncultured Caldilineales bacterium | reverse complement strand
ACGCTGCCTCTGAGAAGGTCTCCGCCAACGACGCCAACGTTTATTTACGAAGCAGCAACCCAAACCCGCCTTCCTGCGTAGAGAGGGTTGAAGAATCCATTCAGCTATTTCGCATTTCTGCAGGTTCAAACAGGAGGCGGTATGACCACGTCTTACAACAATTCAAGCATTCCCAATCAGCGCTCGTTGCCCGAAGGCGAGCAGTCCGTGCGCAAACGCCTGTTCCGCAGCGATAAGGACAAGATCCTCGCGGGCGTCGCCGGCGGCATGGGGGAGTATCTGAACATGGACCCCACCGTGGTGCGGCTGTTGTGGGTGCTGGTGACCCTGTTCACCGGCGGCGCGGCCTTCTGGCTCTATCTGGCCCTCTGGCTCTTCCTGCCCGTGGGCGATAACGCGCGCGGCCAGGTGGCGGAGCCCGCCATCCAGCTGAGCGAGAAGAGCATGGGCGTCCTCGCCTGGGTTCTCATCGGGCTGGGCGTTCTGTGGCTGCTGGCCAATTTCGGCATCCTGCCCTTCCTTTGGCGGAGCTTCCGCGGCGTGTTCCATCTCATGGGACTGGTATTCTGGCCGCTCGTATTGCTGGCCATCGGCTGGGTGATTCTCAGCAGGCTGGGCCACACCCAGGCTATTTCCCAGAAGGTGAAGGGCAATATGCCCGATGGCGATTCGGTCAAAGAAGGCGTCCGCAGCGGCTACCAGACCCTCCGCGAAAAGACGCCCCTGAAGCGCAGCAAGGAAGATCGGATGCTGCTGGGCGTGTGCGCGGGCATCGCCCACTGGCTGGATATCGACCCCATGGTGGTGCGCATTCTGTGGGCGTTGCTCAGCATCGCCAGTCTGGGCACGGGCGTCATCCTCTACATCGCGCTGGCTGTGATCATGCCCGAGGATGACAGCGACGGCGCCATCGAGACCGTGGAAGGCGAGGTGCTGGACCCCGTCGACGTCCCCGCCCAGGACGTCCCCACTGAGTGACGTGGAGCGTGATGCGTCACGCGTCAGATCACGGCGCGTGGCGCATCACGCATGCCGAGCTGACAGCAGCGCCCGGTGATGGCGTGGCAGCCCGCGGGCCAATGGGGCGAGGGAGCGAGGCCCGCGCGGGCCAGGAGATCCGCGGTCAGGGCCAGAGGCAGGCCCATGACGCCCGCGAAACAGCCCTCCAGGCGGGCGACAGGATGAAAATCGGCGTTCTGAATGGCATACGCGCCCGCTTTATCCAGGGGATCGCCCGAGGCGATGTACGCGTCCATCTCATCCTCCCCATAATTCCGCATGAAAACCCGACTTTTGTCCAACGCCGAATCGATGGCCCCATCGACCGCCGCGGCCACCGCGGTCATCACCAGATGATCCCGATGGCGCAACGCGCGGAGCATCTCCCGGGCTTCCCGCTCACTCCCCGGCTTGCCCAAAATCCGGCCATCCAGCACGACGATGGTGTCGGCAGCCAGGACGACGGCTTGGGGATGGCGGGCGGCCACGGTCCGGGCTTTGGTCTCGGCCAGACGACGCACGTGGGCCTCGGGCGATTCCCCGTCCAGGCGACGTTCATCGATATCGGCCGCGTCGACTTGAAAAGGGATGCCCAGGACGGCCAGGAGCTGGCGGCGGCGGGGGGATGCGGAGGCGAGGATGAGCATGATGACGTGCGGGTGTGGGAGCGTGTCGGAGAGGGGCGTATGCGAGGGACATTGTAGCAGATAGCGTCATGAACGAGGGCGCGCCCGAACTTGCCGATGCTGACGTCTGGCCTTATGGCCCGCACGGGCGAGGGCGGAAGTGGGGGCGCGAAAATTTGGCATTAAAAATGAGAAACGCCCAGATCAAACAAATCTGAAAGCGATGGGGAAAAATTCAATAATTTCTATGGCATTTTGTTTCTTTGGCCGCCCTTTTTCCTTATTTTTCCACAGAAGATCGCCCTGACCGTGAGATTGAGGGCGGGAAAGTTGATTTGGGGCGAGCGGATTTTGGTGCTATACTCATTACCCCTACAGACAAGATATTGTGGTCTTAAATGTTCTGTTAACTACATCTTGTGTCAAAGATCGAGAAAAGCACGACGCCACGGACAGATTTCCAGGCAGCATTCCTTGATTGGTGAAAAGCGTCCATGAAATGCCCTTATTGCGGTCATCCTCGCTCCCGCGTGCTGGATACGCGAGATTCCGGCGATGGCATTCGCCGACGTCGCCTGTGCCTCAATTGCCAGAAACGCTTCACCACGTATGAGCAGGTGAGCGTGGCCGTCCATGTCATCAAATCGGACGGGCGTCGCGAGGCGTTCGACCGCACGAAGCTGCTCAACGGCATCCGCATGGCCTGCGCCAAGCGCCCCATCGCCATGTCGGAACTGGAAGGCATCGTGGAGCAGATCGAGGAATACGTGTACAATGCGGGCCAGGCGGAAATCCCCAGCAAGGTCATCGGCAACATGGTGCTGGATCGGCTCCAGGAAGTGGACCCGGTGGCTTACATTCGTTTCGCGACCGTGTATTTGGAACTGCCGGACCTGGATGCGGTTCAAGCTGTGATAGAAAATCTGGTTGGACGTTCGCAGTAGCAACAGGATAAAACACGGGTCGTCAGGGGTTTATGTCGTGAACGGCCCATCACCATAACGCGTCGATTCGCTCCCCCCGCTGACTGCTCGATCGAGCAGTCGTTGTCGCCCATCTCAACTTCACAAAACGAGGTAAAAATATGCCTGCCACTCCGCAATCCAAGACCTCCATCTATCCTGATTACGTCAGGGACGAGGATATTCGCCTCAGCAAGAACAGTCTGGAAGTGTTGCGACGGCGATATCTTCGCCGCGGCCAGGATGGCGAGCCCATCGAGACGCCCGCGCAGATGTTTTATCGCGTGGCTCATCATCTGGGCAAAGCCGAAAGCATTTGGGGCGGCGACGTGGAGGAAGCCACCGAGGTTTTCTACCACATGCTCACCCGCCTGCGCTTCTTCCCCAATTCGCCCACCTTCACCGGCGCGGGCACGCCCTTGGGCCAGCTTGCTGCGTGTTTCGTTCTGCCCATCGAAGACGACATGGGCAAACACCCCGACGGCATCTTCCAGACCCTGCGCAATGCCGCGCTCATCCAGCAGACGGGGGGCGGCAATGGCTTCTCCTTCAGCCGTTTGCGCCCGCGCGGGGACCGGGTGAGCACCTCGCGCGGCATCGCCACCGGTCCGGTGGGCTTCTTGGAAGCGTACGATCAGGCCTTCGACGTCATCGCCCAGGGGGGCACCCGCCGCGGGGCCAACATGGCGGTGCTCAATGTGGACCATCCCGATGTGGAGGAGTTCATCTCCGCCAAGGCCGAGGAGGGCAAGCTGACCAACTTCAACATCTCCGTGGGCGTCACCGACGCATTCATGGAGGCGGTGGAAAAGGGCGAGGATTTCCATCTCATCAATCCCCGCACGGGCGAAGTGTGGAAAACGGTCAACGCCCGGGAGCTCTTCGACAAAATCGCGTACTACGCCCATCGCAACGGCGAGCCGGGCCTGCTCTTCCTGGACACGGCCAACCGAACCAATCCCGTGCCCCATCTCTACAAGCTGGAGGCGACGAACCCCTGCTTTGTGGGCGACACCCGCATCCCCACCGAATTCGGCCTGCTCACCATCGCGGAGCTGGCCGAGTTGGAGCGGGGCGGGTTCATCGCCACCGACAACCGGGCCTTGCCCGATGAAACCGCGGGCGAAACCACCGGCGTGGCCCTGCGACTGGCCTCGCCCGCGTGGCTGACCCGCCGCCAGACGCCGGTGATGCGGCTGGAGACGAAACAGGGCTACACCGTCACCGCCACGCCCGACCATCGCTTCCTCACCCCCAACGGTTATGTCGAGCTCCAAGACCTCCGGCCGGGCGATGCCATCCTGCTGCAAAGCGGCGAGGGCGTGTGGAGTCGGGATGACCGGCTGCCCCACATGGCGCGGCTGCGGGAGCGCATGGCGACCATGGCCCTGGCCGGCGATCGCGCCAGCGGACGCACGGTCCAACGCCGTGATTTCCAGGAGCAATACGCCCACATCCCCCAGCGCTGGAGCCATGACCTGGGCGTGGTCCTGGGCGTGTTGGTGGGGGATGGCTGGCTTTCGGCCGGCAGCGGCAGCCCGGTGGGCTTCGCGATTTCGGAGCCCGAGTTGCTGGCGCGCGTGCACGAGCCCATGAAACGCTGGTTTGGCGCCGGGCATCTGCATCCACGCGGCCGCGTGACGCAACTGACCTATGGCCGCCTGCCCTATGAGTTCTTCCGCTCGTTGGGCGTTTCGGAAGCCAAAGCCCACGAAAAACGCGTGCCCGAGAGCATCTGGCGGGCGCCGCGAGAGGCCGTGGTGGGTTTCCTGCAGGGATTGTTCAGCGCCGACGGTTCGGTGCAGGTCAATGAATCCAAAGGGGATTGCACGGTCAGGCTGGCCAGCTCCTCCCGAGAGCTGCTGCGCGATGTGCAGATATTGCTGAGCAACTTTGGCATTGTGGCTCGCATCTACCAACGTCGAGACGCGGGGCAACGTTGGATGCCCGATGGCCAAGGCGGCCGGGCGTTATATGAACACCAGGCCCAATACGAGCTGGTCATCGGCAAAGCCAACCGGGATCGCTTCGCCCACGCCATCGGCTTCCTCCAGCGGGAAAAGCAGGACAAGCTGCTTCGCTTCATCGACGATAAGAAACGGGCCAGCAACCGCGAAGTCTATCAGGACGTGATTCTCACCATCGAGGACGCGGGCCTGGCCGACGTCTACGACCTCACCCAGCCCGACACCCACAGCATGATCGCCAACGGGTTCGTCTGCCACAACTGCGGCGAGCAATGGCTGGGGCCCTATGAGAACTGCTGCCTGGGTTCCGTGAACCTGGCCCAGCATGTGACCGAGGATGGCCGGGTGGATTGGGAGAAGCTGCAAGAGACGGTGGAAACCGCCACCCGCTTCCTGGACAACGTGGTGGAGGTGAACGCGTATGTGCCCGCGGTGCCCCAGCTCAAAGAGGCCGCGCATCGAGTGCGACGCATCGGCATGGGCATCATGGGCCTGGCCGACGTCATGTACGCCCTGGGCGTGCGCTACGGCTCCGAGGAATCCATCGACTTCGCGGGGCAGATCATGGAATTCGTGCGCTATCACGCCATGCGCACATCCATCGAGCTGGCCAAAGAACGTGGGCCTTTCCCCGCCATCAAAGGCTCCATCTACGATCCCGACGATCTCAAATGGACCCCGCCCGAACCCCTGGTTCCCTACACCCACGACTTCGGCAGGCCCGAACTCGACTGGGACGCCATCGTGCAGGGCATCAAAGCCCACGGCATCCGCAACGGCGCCCAGACCACCATCGCGCCCACGGGCACCATCGGCACCGTCACCGGCTGCGAAGGCTATGGCTGCGAACCGGTTTTCGCCCTGGCCTACACCCGCTATGTGAAAGAGGCCGAGGGCGATGTGGCCCTGACCTACGTCAGCCCCCTCTTCCAAAAAGCCCTGGACGACGCGGGCATCGAGGGCGAGCTGCGAGAGCAGATCATCGAGCAAGTCAAGCACGACGGCACCTGCCAGGATGTGGCGGAGCTGCCCGAACACATCCGGCACACCTTCGTGGTCAGCATGGACATCACGCCCGAAGAGCATGTGATCATGCAGGCCGCGCTGCAACGCTTCGTGGATAACAGCATCAGCAAATGCGTAACAGGCGACACCCTGGTGCTCACGGGCCGGGGGCTCACGCCCATCAACGAGCTCTCAGACTTGCGGTTGGATGATCAGTTCGAGTCCCTGGATATGCCCATCATTTCGCCCGCAGGCCGCGAGCGCACCGACGCGTTCTATTATGGCGGCTATCGTGAAACCCGCCGCGTGAAACTGGAATATGGCTTCGAGCTGGAAGCCACCCCCAACCATCGCATCCATGTGCTGGATGAGGAGGGCCGCATCCAATTCCGACGGATGGACGCATTGCAGGTGGGAGACACGGTGGTGGTGTATAGTGGACAGCAGGTCTTCGGCCCCGCCGGCGCGGCCCTGCCCCCCTTCTCCGGCGTCTATCGCACCAGCAGCAAACGCATCGATTTTCCCTCCTCGATGCATGAGGATTTGGCCTTCCTCTTGGGTGCCATCACAGCCGAGGGCGCCATCACACAAAACGGCGTCAGCATCTCCAACACCGACGTCGCCTTGCTGGAGACATTGAACCGCATCTTCCGAGAAACATTCGGATTGGAAGGGCGCATCGTGCCCGACGCCCGAAACCGCGTGCACAATCTCGTGGTCAATTCCAGAGCTCTGCGGCATTGGCTGCTAATTGACCTGGGCATGGAAGCCGGCGCGGAGCATAAGCGCATCCCCGCCTGCATCCTGCAGGCCAGCGAGCAGGAGATGGCAGCCTTTCTGCGAGGGCTGTTCCTGGATGGCTACATGACGCAGGATGGCAAGCTGTTTGGCATCACCCTGGCGAGCCGGGAATTGATCCAGCAGTTGCAGATGGTGTTGTTGAACATGGATGTGCTGGCCACCCGCCGTCAAACCGCGGAGCGGGCCTGGAATCTGACGGTGCAAGGCGAGGAGCTGGAACGCCTGGCCGAGCGCATCAGCTTTGTGGAAGTCTGGAAGAATGAGCGACTGGCCCGCCGCAATGTGGGACGGTTGCAGCGCTTCCGCAATTACAGCCGGTTGCTGCCTCGCCAGGTAACGCAGGCGCTACGCGAGATGCAATCCCAGGCGAGTCGATCCCTGCGGCGGGCCTTTGCGGGCGCCGAAGGCGGGATCGCGGTCCAGGCCTATCAACGGGCCCGGGTGAATCTGCTGCAAGGGCATCGGCTGGCCCGAGAAGACGCCCGTCGCATCTATCAACACCTACGTCAGGAAGTCCAACATCCCTATGCTGACGCGTTCTTTGCCCAGGATGAGGATGGCAAAGTCTATGTGGAAGTGCAAAGCGTGGAGGCAGGCTTTGCCGAAGTGTTCGATGTCAGCGTGCCCGGCTCCCACAGCTTTATCGCCAATGGCCTGGGCAACCATAACACCATCAACTTCCCGCCCGACGCCACGGTGGAGGATGTGAAGAAAGCCTATCAGATGGCGTGGGAGCTGGGATGCAAAGGCATCACCGTCTATGTGACCGGCAGCCGGCAGGAGGTGGTGCTGGAGACCAAGGCCGTGGCCGAAGCCAAAAAGCATGGCCAAAACGGCTCCTCCGCGGCGTCGCTGGAAGCCACCCAGGAGATCCCCACGCCCAAGCGCCGTCCTCGGCCCCAGCGCCTCATGGGCCTCACCTACCGGCGGGAGACGCCCCTGGGCACCGCCTACATCACCATCAATCAGACCGAAGAAAAAGAGCCCTTCGAGGTCTTCCTCAATGTCGGCAAGGCCGGGTCCGACGTGGCCGCGGTGTCCGAAGCCCTGGGCCGCCTCATCAGCTACATCCTGCGCATGCCCAGCTATCTCACCCCCACCGAACGGCTGCAACAGGTCGTCTACCAGCTCGCGGGCATCGGCGGCGGCCGGCCGCTGGGCTTTGGCCCCAACCGGGTGCGCTCCCTGCCCGACGCCATCGCCCAGGTGCTGGACGCCTACATCCACGATCAATCCCTGCTGCACCTGCCCGCGGAGCGGGTCGACGACCAAGAGGCCGCGCCCCCGCCCGGCCAACTGGAGCTGCCCTTGCAGCAGATCGGCGACCTCTGCCCCGACTGCGGTCAGGCCACCCTGCTCAACATCGAAGGCTGCAAGAAATGCATCAACTGCGGCTACAGCGAATGTTGAGAACCTCTTCGATTGCGGAAAAGGCCCCGAGATTTTCGGGGTCTTTTTTTTCATGCTATACTTAGCGGCATGAAAAGTTCACGGCTCGCATCGATTTTCATACTTGCCATCCTGGGCCTCGCGTTCTCCCTGAGTGCAGCTCGCGCCCAAAGCCCCGTCGATCTCAATTGGGCCGTCATCAAATTCTGGCCCGAATACGATGATCCCAGATTGCTGGTGATCATCGATGGCGAACTCGCCAACCCGGACAGCGAACTCCGCCTCCCCATCCCTCAAGAGGCCCAGCTCAACGCCGTGGCCACGGCAGATGACACCGGGCGTTTGCTCACCAACGACTGGCGGGAGGAAAAAGGCGCGAATGGCGAGCGCATCCTGGTCCTGACCCCACAGTTTCCGACCTTCCGAATCGAATACTACACGCCCCTGGCCATCAACGGCGACCAGCGCATCATCGATTTCGAACTGCCCGCGGGCTATGTGAACGCCCAGGATGCAAGCATCGAAGTGTTGCTGCCTCCTTCCAGCCAAGACATTCAACTGGACCCGGCTGCAGACGAGCAAGGGCCGAGCCAGGACAAAGCCCATCTTTTTCAGCGGACCCTGGGCGAGGTGAAGGATCAGGCTATTCGCCAAAAGATCACTTACGTCAACCCCAGCGGCGCGCTCACCGTGCCCGAAACCAATGCGTCCTCGGGAACATTGCTTCCGGCCACGCCGGCCCCGGCCGAAGAGCCTCCCCCCGCGAAAACGTCCCCCCCGTGGCAAAATCCCTGGATCCTGTTGCTGGGCACCGTGGCCCTGGCGCTGATCGTTGGCGGCGCGGCGGGATTGTGGTTGACGCGGGAGAAAGAGGAGGTCGCTCCCCCGCCGCCCGCGCCCAAACGCAAGAAGAAACAAAAAGCGACACAAGCTTCCGAGCAACCTGCACAAAACGATCTGGATCGCTTCTGCCGTAACTGTGGCAACGAATTTGGGCCGGAAGATCGCTATTGTCGCTATTGCGGCGCCAAGCGACAAACCCTCCGATAGAACAATCCGGGGCGTCGTGCCTTCGCCCCACCATCATGAGCGAAAGCTCGCCAACATGGGTGACCATGGGCAAGCCATCCCGGGCCAGCCATCCGCCGTCTACGACTTGTCACAGAGGATTGTGAGCCTTTACGGCCCCGCGGATGGCGGCAACATGAGGTGAGGCCGGATCGTGATAAACATACCCCCTGACGTCGCTGTCGTTGCGGTTGTCGCAAATCGTCCGATACCATGACAGCTGTGCGCGCCACAAGGCCTTTGGGTTGACAATTTGCGGGAGTGGCGCCCCCTTCTCACAACCAATCCGTCGCATCCCTGGTTACAATTCGGTCGCGTATCCACCGACGCCACGAAAATAGGGAACCCGACTCCAGTTCCTGACTTTTCCCATACGGAAGCACTACGCATGGTCGTCTCTACTATTAGATGCGGTTTCCATCCGCATCCCACAAAAAAGGCGCAGCGCGCTCGCGAGCGCTTGAGCCTTCACATGCGGCGCAATCATGACTGACGAGGCATTGCTGTTGCAACGTGCGCGTGAGCGCGATCCGACAGCGCTTGCCACCATCTACGACACTTACGCGCCCAAAATTTACGCTTATATCTACCGCCACGTCCATGACGCGCCCCGGGCGGAGGACCTGACATCGACCGTCTTTCTGAAGATGTTGGAGTCGCTGGACAAGAACAACTTCGCGAAGGACAAATTGCAGTCATGGTTGTATCGCATCGCGCATAACGTCATCATCGATGACGTGCGGTATCAGCAACGCCGCCCCGTCCAACCCCTTTATGATACGGTGTCCGTCTCCTCAGAAGAGGACCCGTTGCACCTCGTTGATCAACAGCTAGAAAAAGAAGTCATCTGGAACGCCATCCAACAACTTACGGAAGACCAAAAAAACGTCATCATCCTTCGCTTTGGCGAAGGAC
>CAZDCN010000045.1:0-9783 GCA_964503945.1 uncultured Caldilineales bacterium | reverse complement strand
TTCGGTCGCTTCGCTCCCTCAGAATGACGTGGCAGAGGCCTATTTACGAAGCAGCGTAATCAACGTTCTCCAGATCGATTTTCAAAGCATGATTGGGAGAGGGGGATTTCGCCGCCGTCACGGGCGCGCAACCCCGCTTCATCCAGATCGATATAGACACGCTTATAGGGGAGATAGAACCAGGTGTAGACGCGGAAGCAAACCCGCTGCCCCACGCCATCAGGCGCGGATCGAATGTCCTCCAATGCCAGACGCCGATCCATCCAGCCGCGCAAGCGCAATTGCCAACGCCAGTCTCGGGCGGCGTTGTTGGCCAGACGCTGATCGGGAATGTCAAGAGAGGGTTGAGGGGGCGGAAGCCAGAGGGGCAGACTCGCCAGAGGAATGACAATGACAAACAGGACGAAAACCATCCAGCGAGTCCATGGACGCTCGCTCATGTGAAAATGCCGGGCCAGCCGAGCCGCGACTGCGCTGTAAGCCAGAAACACAGCATAATAGAAGAATGTGTTTCGCACAAATGACGGAGCGTCAAAGGTCACGATATCCCCTGCCAGGATGCGATGGGTTGGCTCCGGATAACCCATCCAGCCGGGACATATCTCTTCGCATCCCGCCTGATAGGGAGGCACCCGAAAGACAAGACCGGAAAGATAGCTCAAGCCAATGGCCACTATCACCGAAACGACAGCCCACGCCAACCCGCGTGGACTCCATCGCACCCACCAGACGATCAGCAAGAGGATAACGAGTAGCTCCAAAATGAAAGGAAGTAAGGCCGTTGGCGTCATGGCAGACAGGCTGTGATAGGTTCGGTCATGCGGGGAGCGATGGTGCGGGCGTCACTGCCGTGTATCCACACATTGCTCGCCAGATCGACGCCCGGCGCTTCCAGCCAAAAGGCCCAGCGATGGGAAGGATCGCGGGCCAGGGAGACGTCGATATCATTGAAATCGTACACCGTAAAACGAAAGCCGTTTTCCTCCACCTCCCGCGGCTTGCCCACGGCTAATCGACGCCCGACCTGGTTGTCCAGCGCGCCGATTAGCCACAAACGCTCGGGCAGATCTTCCGGGCGCAGGGTTAGCAGGGTGTCGCGACGGAAAAGGACCGCGGAAACATTGGCCAGAGGGGCCTCTTCGGGCGGAACGAAACGGCCAGATTCATCATGAGGCCACACCACCAGAATCCTCCCGTCCATCTCGGTCACCCCGGCCGGAGCCAGCCCTTCGGGCTGAGGCGGATCAGGCAGGCGGGTGCGCGCATCGGCCGCGTGCACCCACACTGAGCCATGACTTTCGGCCAGGCCCGGCGTCACGCGGGCCAGATAAATGAGTTGATGGGCGGGATCGTTCGCCCAGGTCACATCCAGATCATTCATGGTCCAGAAAGGAAAAGGATGGCCCTCCACATTGCGCTGGTCGGCCAGCCCCAGCCGACGTAAGGGCTGAGCATCCTGGGCTCCCCACACATCCACATTGGGCGTCCAGGCGCATGGCGGGGGTTCCAGGCTCCGGGTGCGGTAGAGCCGCAGGCCCAGATTGGCCTGGGTGGCTGTGGTCACGGGAGCAAAATCATGAGGCCAGAAAATCTCGATGCGGACATCCACCTGAGGCGGAGGCTCGGGCGCGGTCAACTTTTCGCCGCGCAGGAACACGCCGCCATTGGCCGTGCCCGCGAGCAGCCCGCGCTCGCTCCGAGCGAAACTCAAAATCAGCGTATCGCCCATGTCGTCGGTGGCGTCCTGCCAACGCGCGCCGTTGTTCATGCTGTAAAAGACGCCGCCCCCATCCCGCGCCGCCCACCACTCACCGGTGACGGGATCCATGAAAAAAGCCAGGAGATTGGGGGCGTCGGGCTGCTCGGGAACGCCGCCTCGCCAGCGAGTTGGCGCAACGATGCCTTGATCCCGGCGGCTCCACTGCTTTCCGCCATCCACCGAGACGTACAATCCCTCCCAGGGCGAAGTGAGAGCCAACAGTTTCGGTTGTTGGGGATGGGCGAAAAGCTCGACGGCCCCTTGCACAGGCAGGCTTCCGGCCTTCCGCCAGTTTTTCCCACCCGGATCTCCCTGCCAAAGAGCCAGCTTCCCTCCCTCGTCGTAGGAGGCCAGATACACCGCACCCGAAGCATCCACCGTCACAGCCACCGCGCTCCCAGCATCGAAAACCCTGCGCCAGTTGTCCCCTCGATCTGAGCTGAAAAGCAATCCCTGGCCCGTGCCTACATAGAGCCGGGGACCGGTGGGATCTGCAGTGATGGCCAGGGGATAGCCGTCCAGTTTGCGATGCAACCAGGAGACGCCGCCGTTATCGGTGCGGGCGACGCCCTGTTCGGTGAGAGCGAAGGCCGTGTTGGGCAAAGCGGGATGAGCGATGAGTTTGCGCACGCGCGCGCCCTCCAGCCCGCGCATCGCGGGCATCCAACTCTCCCCGCCATCCAAACTGCGCCACAGCGGCTGGACCATGTCGTCCAGAGGAATGGCCCCGCCGTTCAGAGCCAGGATTCCGCCCTGATCGCCAGCCAACGTCACCAGTTCGTGGATATTCCCGGTGGCGGGCAGACCTCGAATGGCAGCCCGCCAGGAGGATCCCGACGTCTCCGTGCGCCACACGCCCCCCGCGCCAATCGCCACCCAAACGCCTTTGCGACGGGCGTCGAAAACGAGATCCTTTACGGACGTTCCCGCCAAATCGGATCCAGCGGAAAGCCAGGAGACCCCGCCATCCGGAGAACGCCACAAGCCCGTGCTGGTCGCCAGCAACAACTGCTTCCGGCGGAGGGGGTCCACTTTCAGGCTCAGAGGTAGGGGAACCGCGTGGGGATTCATCCCAGCGCTATAGGTGAATTTTGCAGGCTGCCGTTGCCAGGTGAGCCCGCCATCCAGGGAACGAAAGCTCCACAAGGCGTATTGCCCCGAAGCGTCTTTACCCCATCGCACCAGATAGAGCCGTCCCCGTTGAGTCGCATCCGCGGCTAGGACCACCCGCCCGGTCGGATCAGCGCCCTCAGGCAGTGGCAACGTGACGCGCTTCCAGGTGAATCCCGCATCCTCGGTGACCAGAAGGCCGCCAAAGGTGGTCACATACAAGCGATTGCCGTCGAAAGGATCGGCCAAAAGCCCGGCCACCGTGGCCTGGGGTTCATCCTGAAAGGTCTGCATACGACGATGGCTCCAGGTCTCACCGCCGTCGCGGCTGGTATAGAGATGTGCGGCCGGATAGCGGGTCGTATCCACCGTCAGCAAATGAAGCCTGTCCCGAGCATCCTGCGCCAACCCCATGACTTGCTGGTTCGTCAATTCGGAGATGAGGATGGGCCGCCACGTGCGTCCTCGATTATCACTACGCCAAAGACCGCGGGTCTCGGAGCCCACCCAGGCGGTGACGTCCCCATCCCTTGCGAACATCTTCAACACCGTGGGACGGATTTCCGCCAGATCGTTGGATGCAGGTTGCCAGGCCTCGCCGCCATCCACGGAAAAGTACGGCGCCCAGGTCTGCACAGTTTCTCCCTGCGCGGCCTGGGTCTGATCAGGATTGCGACGGGCGCTGTTGGCCACCAACGCCAGCAGGAAGTTGGAGTCGGTGGGGTCTGCCGCGATGTGCGTGACAAACGCCACCGGTCCCAGGCCGCCGGTCCAATCTCCCGGCGCTTGCGCCCGCGCCACGATGCTCACGCCCAGGAGAAGGAGCCATCCCAACGCCATCCCGGCGACGCCTTTCAACGACATTAAGGCATGTCGCTTGCTTTGCCGACTGTAGGATCGCGTCATACGAACGAGCTGTCCATTTACGAGCCGGGAATCTGCACCTGCACCACGCAGGGCGCAGGGAAATTGCCGGTGTTATCCACCACCACCAGGCGGATGTTGTAAGCGCCGGGAGGAACCAGAGCGGGATTGAAGGTTCCCAACACGCCATTGACGACAGGAGCTTCCGCCCCCGCAAACCAATGCCACTCCTCCGGCGCGCCAACGCTGCTCCATTCCAGTTTGTAGAACTGAAAGTTGGGGATGTTGGCCGTGCCTGTAATCTGAACAGGCCCGGTCAGCGTCTGATTGACGCCGGGCGAGGTGATGACGACGCCGGCCGTGGGGCAGGCGGGCGGAACCACCGCGGGCGTGGGAGTGACATCCACTTTGGGAGGAGGTTTGCGTGTGGGACGGGGTTTGCGCGTGGGCGTGAGAGTGGGGGTGGCCGTGGGAGGGGGCGGCGTGGGCGTGGGCGTGTCGATGAGCAGGAGCACGTCGGGCGTGACCGTCTCCACCGCGCTGATGGTCTCCAGCTCGGGCAGGAGCAGGTTGCTGGCGGCCCAAGTCGCCCCCATCACCAACAACAAAATGAAAGCGACGCCGAAAAGGCGGTAAAGCCGGGACATGGCCACTTCCCGCTCCAGGGGAAAGATGGCGGATCGTCGCTCCCGACGTAAGACAATGGCCCGATAAAGGAAGTACAATCCCAGCAAAGCCACCGCACCGTAGATGATGCGGGCGTTGTCGGCCAGGAACTGAAGGAAAACGGTCATGGAAAAGGATGACTGAATTCAATCGAAATGGCGGAGCCTCTCAACCTTCGACCTCATGCCAGCGGCGCAAGATGCCGCGCAACAGCGCGATCATGCGCGGGACGAGGACTTTGCCGGTCTCCAGCACCTCTTCATGGCTGGTGACCCGAGGGCTATCGATGTGATCGATGGCTTCGTTGGTGATGCCTGAGAAGCCCAGAACGCGCATGCCCCCATGCCGGGCGACCAGCGCCTCATTGGTGGTGGACATGCCCGTGGCGTCCGCGCCCAGGACGCGAAGCATTCGCACCTCCGCGGGCGTCTCGAAGGCAGGACCGGACAGCCCCACATAAACCCCGCGACGCAGGGTGATCCCCGCGTCTTCGGCCACGCTCAAGGCCAGTTCTCGCAGACCGCGGTCGTAGAGAGTGGACATATCGGGAAAGCGCGGGCCCAGATCGGGATCATTGGGCCCCATCAGGGGATTATTCCCCACCAGCCCCAGCAGGTTGATCTGGTCCTCGATAAGCATAATATCCCCTGCCCGAAAATCTGGATTTAGCCCTCCGGCCGCGTTGGTGAGAATCAGCGTGTCCACGCCGAAGGCCCGCATCACCCGCACCGGAAAGGTGACTTCCTCCATGGTGAAGCCTTCGTAAAAGTGGACGCGGCCCTGCATGATCATAACGGTCTGGCCTTCCATCCGCCCGATGACCAGACGCCCTTGGTGGCCCTCCACCGTGGAGCGAGGGAAATGGGGGATGTCGCCGTAGGGAATCATGTCCGCATCTTCGATGGCGTCGGCGAATTCGCCAAAGCCGGAGCCCAACACCATGCCAATGACAGGGCGATGGCGCGTGCGTTCTGCGATATAGGCCGCGGCCGCTTCGAAATCGTGGCGAGTAAATTGTTTCGTCTTCATGAACGTGTGTCAATGGCGAGAAGGGAGGAGTTCGCTGCGGAGGGGAAGCCACGAGTCAGGCCCGGGGATGGGATTCATCGTAAACTTCCCGCATGCGCTCGTTGGTGACCTGGGTGTAGATCTGGGTGGTGGAGATGTTGGCATGCCCCAACATCTGCTGAACTTCACGCAGGTTGGCTCCGCCACGCAGCATATGAGTGGCGAAGGAGTGACGCAAGGTGTGGGGCGTCACGTTCTCCTGGATGCCCACCTGTTCCACATAACGTTTGATGATCAGCCACAGGCCTTGGCGGGTGAGTCGGGCGCCTCGTCGGTTGAGGAAAAGGGCATTTTCATTGTTGCCCTCGCCGAGGAGCTTGGGACGCCCCTCCTTCAGATATCGGGCCAGGGCGCGACGAGCCCGCTCATACACGGGCAGCACCCGCTCCTTCTTGCCCTTGCCCATACAGCGCACTGAACCCTCATCCAGGTCCACATCGTTCACATTCAGGCTGACCAACTCGCTAACCCGCAGCCCCGTGGCGTAAAGCAGTTCCAGCATAGCCCGATCGCGCAGGCCTGCAGGGGTCGCATCGGAGGGTGCATCCAGCAGCCTGTCCACATCCTCAGCGGAAATGGTGGCGGGCAGATGCTTTTCCGCCCGCGGGGTTTCCAGTTCGTTGGCGGGATTGCTTCGGATGTGGCCTGTATCCTCCAGGAATTTGAAGAAGGATTTGACCGCGGCGACCTTGCGGGCGATGGTGCTGGACGCGTATTCCCGTTCCTTCATCTCGAGGATATAGCTGATGATGTGGTCGCGGGTCACTTCCTCCCAATCATTCGGACGCTGATCCCCAGAACGTTGTTGCAAAAACACCAGGAATTGCCCCAAATCGTTCTGATAAGCGGCCAGCGTATTGGTCGAATAACCTTTTTCGACTTCCAGATATTCCAAAAATTGATTGATTTGATCTTGCATGAAAGCTTCCTCCAAAGAGCGTGAGGCATGGAATGCCATGGTCACGCTGACGCGTCTTCCACTGCCATGAGACAGTCGGCGCGAAAGGTCAAGCGGCGGATATCAATCACGCCTTGTGCCAATGCACAGAAATGCGGTGAAATTCATTCTATCATGACTTTGCATAAACAAACAAGCTCCTGGCGACGTTCTATTTCCGCGGACGGCGGACGCTGCGTTTTCGCGCGGCGTGCTGTTGGATGAACATCTCGATCATGATCAATAGCACCAAAATCGCCAGGATTAGCACCCGGTCCATAAAGTCCAGCGCCCGCAACAGGACGAGCGCGACTGCGAACAGTCCTGTCCACAGCCCAAACCGCATCCCCACCACCAGCGATTCTTGCTCATCCCCTTTGCTGATGAGCTTGCGTAGCAGCCGCCGCCACAGGGGCATGGTCAGGCCCGCCACCGCCGCCAAAATGAGCAGCAAAGCCACGGCCTCATAGAAGGGCGATGGGGGAATCTGAATGATGAGCGCGGCCAGGCCCGCGACGGCCAGCAGGCCGATGAACAAACTCAGGAGATCAGCAAATCGGGGGGACATGGGGGGAGGAGCGAGTCGGCGTGAGGGTGGATCAAATGGCTGGCATCCTGTAGGATAGCATGAGACGGACTGTGGGGCAATCCTGAATGGCGGCTGGACGGCCAACCTTGTCGCAAGCTCATGCATAGGCTACAATGATTCCATGAAAAACGTTGTCATCATGACGGTGGTCTTTCTGGTCTGGGCGGTCGTTCACAGCATTCTCGCGGATTATCGCGTGAAGGCCTGGTTTCGAATGCGTTGCGGCGACCGGGCCTATCGCTGGTATCGCCTGGGCTACAATCTCTTCGCCGCCCTCAGCTTCATCCCCGTACTCCTGGCCTATGGGCTCCTGCCCGACCGTTTGATATGGCGCGCACCTTTGCCCTGGCGCTGGATCATGCTCGCGATCCAGGGGCTCGGTCTCGTCGGCATCGTGGGCGCAGTGTTTCACACTCACGTGGGGGAATTCGCGGGCGTCACTCAGCTGACCCCCGGCTACAATCCCCATCGCAAGGAGCCCATGCGACTGACGGGGCTCTATTGCGTCGTGCGCCATCCCATCTATTTTTTCGGCCTGCTGCTGGTCTGGTTCTCGCCCGACATCACCCTCAACGGCCTCGCCTTCGCCATCCTGGCCACGCTTTACTTCATCTTTGGGGCCATGCACGAAGAAACGGGCCTGCGCCAAGAGTTCGGGCCCGCTTATGACGCCTATCGTCAGCGCGTGCCCATGCTCATCCCCGCCCGCGACGTTGCGCTGCACTGAAACGACAACTCACCGGCAAAGCCGCTGATTAGGAACACCCGGGATGCCCCGCCCTCGATCCACCGACTGCCAGGTTTCCTTGCTTCCTGGTTTTCTGATTTCCCGATCCATCCCTTTCCCCCTCACCAACCTCACACGCCATCCCATCCCCTTTCATCCCGCCCCTCACCTATGAACACTTCCCCTGTCACTATCGTCGGCGCCGGGCTGGCCGGGTCCGAAGCGGCCTGGCAGCTCGCAAAACGCGGCGTCACCGTCCATCTTTACGAAATGCGCCCGCACAAAACCACCGAGGCGCATCACACCGACCGCTTCGCGGAGCTGGTGTGCTCCAACTCCCTGGGCGCACGGTCGGTGGACCGGGCCATGGGTTTGCTCAAGGAGGAGCTGCGTCGCCTGGGATCGCTGATCATCGAAGCTGCGGACGCCACCGCCCTCCCCGCGGGCGGCGCGCTGGCCGTCGGGCGCGAGGAGTTCAGCGACTACGTCACCCAGGCCATCAGCCGTCATCCCAACATCCGCGTCATTCGGGAGGAAGTCACCGACATCCCATCAGGCCCGACCCTCATCGCCACAGGCCCCCTCACCTCGCCCGCGCTGGCCGAACGCATTCGCGAGTTGGCGGGTCAGGATTATCTCTACTTCTACGACGCATTGGCCCCCATCGTCACCCTGGAGAGCATCAAAATGCCTCCCTGCTGGCGGCAGTCCCGCTATGACCGGGACAGCGGCGAAACGGGCGGGGATTACATCAACTGCCCCATGAGCGAGGAGGAGTATCGGGCGTTTGTGCAGGCCCTGCGCCAGGCGGAACGCATCGAGCTGCGGGCGTTTGAGCGCGATGACGAGCGCTTCTTCGAGGCCTGCCTGCCCGTGGAAGTCCTGGCCATGCGCGGGGATGATGCGCTGGCGTATGGGCCCATGCGCCCGGTGGGGCTGCGCGACCCCCGCACGGGCAAGCGCCCCTTCGCGGTGGTGCAACTCCGACAGGATAACCTGGCCGGAACCCTGTACAACCTGGTTGGGTTCCAGACGAACATCCGCTGGCCCGAGCAGCGGCGCATCCTGCGCATGATCCCGGGCCTGGAGGAAGCCGAATTTGTGCGCTTGGGGCAGATGCACCGCAACACCTTCATCAACTCGCCCGTGTTACTGCGCCCCACCCTGCAATGGCATGATCGGGACGATCTCTTTTTCGCCGGACAGATCATCGGCACGGAAGGCTATGTGGGATCCACCGCAGGCGGCATGTTGGCGGGAATCAACCTGGCCCGGCTGGTCGCGGGCCTCGAACCCCTGACCATGCCCCGGGAAACGATGATGGGCGCGCTGTTCTGGTATGTGACCCATGCCGAGCCCAAGGAATTCCAGCCGATGAAGGCCAATTTCGGCCTGCTGCCGCCCCTGCAGCCGCGGGTGCGCAACAAGCGCCAGCGATATCAAAAGTACGCAGAGCGAGGGTTGGCCGCGTTGCAACGCTGGATGGAGGAACACGCCGTGCTGGAAACGGCGTCTGCACCTCAAACGACGACACGTTGATCAGGATCACACACGCTCATGCCCACCCTCCGCTCCATCCTTACTCGCCTCCACGCCCGCACCCTGCGACGCCGCAAGATCGCGCCCAAGGCCAAGGCCCTGGTGCAGAGCGACGCCGGCGCGATTCTGCTCATCAAGCACCCGCGCGAGGGGCGCTGGCGGCTGCCAGGCGGTTTCGCCGAGATGGAAGAGTCGGGATATGAGGCCGTAGCCCGGGCGGTGGCGGAGTTGACAGGTCTGCGGCCCCTGGACCCGCAACCCTTCGCTCGGGTGGACGAAAGCCATTTCCAGGCGGACGCCATGTTTGGCGATTATTTTCAGATGTACGCCACGCTGTTTCTGATCACCCGTTGGGAGGGGGAATTGCGTCCGGCCGGAGAGGGATGGGGAGCGAAATTCTTCCCCAACGACAAACTTCCGCCCCATTTGCATGAGGAGGTGCTCCAGGCCCTGGAAGCGCTGCATGCCTTTGAGGAGACAGGCCAGGTGCGGGCTTATTGAGGAGAGGGGATTTCCAAACAGGC
>CAZDCN010000044.1:0-9894 GCA_964503945.1 uncultured Caldilineales bacterium | reverse complement strand
CTCGTATTCATCCCAATCCTCGGCGATGAAGGTGACGAGGAGTTCGGTGAGTCCGGAAGGGGTTTCGATCATGGGGCTGTGGCCCGCACCGTGCAACAGCTCTAGCTGGCCCGCGCCGGGGATGGCGAGCAGGATGCGATGGGCTTCCTGCTCTTCCAACATGATGTCATCTTCGCCTCGCACCACCATGACAGGCATGGTAAGGTTGTGGGGCCGCTCACCGGGTGTCCAGGCATCCAGTCCGCGAGCGATCGCGGGGAGGGCGAGGGGGTCAAGGGCGGTCACATCTCCGACCAACGTTGCCATATCCATCTCCTCCTCATCCAAATGGGGAGCGCTGGCCCGGATGGCCCGTTGGATCATGGCCCGGTCGGTGGGGAGTTGTTCCAGCAGGGGATAGGCTTCGGTTGGGGTCTGGGCGTCGTTGAAGGGCACAGGCCCAATGAGGGTTAGGGTGGTCACGGTTTCGGGCGCGAGCAGCGCGTATTCCACCGCGACGGGCGTGGCTGTGCTGTGAGCGATGAGATGAAGGCGCTCCAGGTTCAGGGCCTGCACCACGGCGATGAGGTCCCGCAGCCGCGCGGGCACGCTGAAGCGGGTGAGCTCATCGGTGCGGTCGGAGCCGCCGTAGCCCAGCGCGTCGAAGGCAATGCCGCGCCAGCCCTCGGGCAGCCGCCGCAACACGGGCTCCCACCAGCGGGAGGTGGCCAGATTGCCGTGGAGAAAGAGAAGGACGGGGGCGTCGCCGACGCGCTCCCGGTAGAAGAATCGTCCGCGCGGCGTGTCGAGATGGGGCATGAGCTTGCTGAGTGGGTTTTACGGGATTTTCGGTGTAGGGAATTCTTGGGTTTTCAGGTTTGCGAGGAAGTTGAGGACGGTCTGCGCATAGCCATTGGCTATTTCCAAATGCGGCGTATGACCAGATTCCTCGAAAATAACCAAACGCGCGTTGGGCAGCAAATCAACAATTTCCTGACTGTGCGCCAGCGGAAAGAATGGGTCTTGTTTCCCGTGGATGGCCAGGACCGGACAGACGACCCTGGACAGGGCGTCCCGCTCGCTCCAGGCGAAAAACGCGGGATCGGTCCAGCGCCTGCGCCAACGCCGCACCACCTCCTGCGCCCGATCGCCGTGAGAGCGTTCCATGGCCCGCCAAAAGCGGGGGTCGCTGCCCAACGTCTCTTCAAACGCATTGAAGGCCGGGAGCAAAGTCTCCTGCACGTACCACATGTGGGGCGATTCGGCTACGACCGCCTGCACCCGGTCGGGCTGGGCCGCGGCGGCCAGCAGCGCGATGGTCGCGCCATCGCTGTTGCCGATCAGGATGGCTCGCTCCAGCTCCAATGAGTCCATGAAGGCCAGGAGCTCATCTCGGCTGCCGTGGAGATAATCCAGAGGCCAGTCGGGCTGGGGTAGCGGGTCGGAGCGCCCGAATCCGCGGCGGTCGTAGGCGATGACCCGGTAGCCGCCCGCGGCCAACAGAGGCGCGACGCGTCGCCAGTCTCGGGTGGAGCCGGTGGCGTTGTGCAGGAGGAGGATGGTCGGGCCTTGGCCCTGTTCCTCGTAGTACAGTCGGGCGTCGGGGGTGTGGGCGTAGGGCATGGAATCAGTCAACAGAGAATTGTCTCACAGCATGGACTCTACCGCGTCGGCTGCGGCTGCGGGACCGCCCAGGCGCTGCATGATCTCGGCCATGCGGCGGGCGTTCTCGCGAAATTCGGGGTCCCAAAGCACGTCGGCCAGGATCAGAGGCGCGTTTTCCATGGTGAAATCCCTGGCGCGAATGCCATAGCCGACTCCGGCCTGGGTGACGCGAGCGGCTTGGGGATACTGGTCGCCGGCGTGGGGGACGATCACCTGGGGAATGCCATGGGCCAAAGCGGCGTGGGTGGTGGCGACGCCGCCGTGATGAGCCGCGGCCGCCAGTTGGGGAAACAGCTTGTCATAATCTACCCAATCCTGGATGATGGCTGGACCAGGCGGGGCCTCTTGCAGGCTGGCGAGAAGGCGAGGGGCGCGTCGGCCAGTGACCAGGAAGGGGCGGGCCACGGCCAGGAGCGCGCTTTCGGCCGCGATGCGAAAGAAGTTTTCATCGTTGGCGAAGGTGGTGCCCAGGGTGACCAGGAGCAGGGGGCGGGTGTCGGGCGGGAGTTGGAGGGGCTGGGGAGGCGAAGCCGAGCCGCCGCAGAAACGGGTTTGGGGTTCGATGGCTTTAAGATCGGCGTACCACTCCCGGCAGAAGAAATCGAGATGCAGGTGAGGAGAGCAGGGATGGCCGCGGTCCAAATCCCAATAGCGTCCCTCCACCCCGGCTTTTTCCAGCAGCCGTTGGATGAAAGGGATGGCGGGACTGGGCAATCGGCGGGGATTGGGCGCTTTGGGGGGTTGGGCGGGACGTCCTACCACGACCAGGGGGAGGCCGCGACGTTCGGCCAGGATCGCGCCCGCGGCCGCAAAGGGCTCGATGATCACCACGTCGGGATGAAAGTCATCGGCTGCGGCTTCCAGTGCGTTGACCGCGGCCATCACATGTTCTGCATCCAGCCACACGATGAGCGCCCGGCGCATGCGCTCCATCTCCCGCTGCTGGGGTGAAATGTTGGGGTTGATGGGGGGCAGTGCATGCTGCCAGCCTGTGGCGGGCAGAGGGGCGAAAGACACGCCCGCCTCCTGCACGGCGCGTTTCACCGCCGGGCCCGAAGCCCATAACACCTCATGTCCGCGGCGGATTAACTCCCCAGCGGTTTTCAAATACCCGCCCCAGTCGAGATGGCCGGGCAGGTCAATGGAGAAGCAGAGGATGCGCATCCGTCACACCGTCCGGATGTCCTCGATCTCAACACTGATGTCGGAAAGAGCCTCCTCCACCTGATTCTGATTTACATCCTGCACTTTAATGGTGACCAGCTCGCCTCGGCCCTGGGGATCGGGCAGGCTGATGAGACTGACGTAGAATGCGCCCAGGTTGGTGAGGGCGTTGATCACATCGGCCAGGATGCCGCGCATATCGGGCAGAAGGACAGTGACCCGCACGCCGTGTTTGCGAGCGCCCAGAGCTTCGATGCCTGCTTTGAACAGGTCGCGCAGAGTGATGATGCCCACCAGTCGGTCACCATCGAGCACGGGCAGCGAGCTGATCTGGTTGCGGATCATCAGGTCTGCCGCTTCTTCGATGGTCATCTCGGGCGCGCCGGTGATGGGGTCTTTCACCATGCAGTATTTCACCGGTCCCTGCCCCACAAGCCGGTGCCAGTTCACTAATCCCACCAGTTTATCCCCTTCCATGACGGGCACGCGGTGGAAGTTGGAGTGGGCCAGCAGGTTTTTCACTTCTTCGACCGTGGCATTGCTCTGCACGGTGACCACATTGCGGGTCATGAAATCTTTGACAAGCATGGGGCTCTCCTTTCGAGGCGAGGAGCGAGGGGTTATTTGAAGCCCATTTCTTTGAAGACTTCCATGCCGATATCGGGCCGGTCGGTGATGATGCCGTCCGCGCCCAAGGTCAGCAACCTGCGCATCTCGTCCGCGTCATTGATGGTCCAAAAATGGACCTGCTGGTTGAAATTGTGGGCGTGTGCGATGAAGTTGGGATCATCAAAGCGCGCGATCCCTTTGCTGATGGGCGTCTGATAGGCGTCGGCATGGGCGCGATGGAAGCGCCAGAGATGAAGTTTGCTGAGGATGTAGAAGGTGCGGGTTTCGCCCGGACCAGCGCCCGTGGCCACATGAGGCTGCAGTTTGCGGAAGTAGGTCAGGGGGTCGTCATGGAAGCTGACCACGATCACCCGATCCTGTGCGCCGAACTGGTCAATGATCTCCGAGAGACGCTCCGCAGCCCGGCGGTTGTCATCCTTGATTTCGATGTTGATCCGGTAATCGGGGAAGGTGGTGAGCACTTCCTGGAGGGTGGGGATAGTGACCCCCTGCCCGCGATAAGGGTAAGTGGCACCGTTGTCACGGGTGAAGTTATAACCCGCATCCAGTGCTTGCAACTGGTCCACGGTCATCTCGCTCACCCGACCGCTCCCGTTGGTGGTGCGATCCACCGTATGGTCATGGATGACCGCGAGTTCATCGTCTGCAGTGAGATGGACATCGAGCTCCAACACATCCACGCCCAGCTGAGCTGCGTGCTGAAAGGCCAGCAAGGTGTTCTCAGGCCAAAGACCGGCGCCGCCCCGATGGGCGAAAAGCAAGGGCGGATCGGCCAGCGCGGGCTGCTCGGGTCTGGGCCCCACGGTGATGAACCGATGCAGCGCGAAGATGAGGATGACGATGACGATGGTGGCGAAGATGCGGTAGAGGATATCGCGAGACATGGGGGATCAGGTTTGAGCGGGTGACTCGGAGAGCATATCGGGGGCGAGCGTTTGGTAGACATCGTAGCAGCGGCGGTCATAGCACACGAAGATGACCTTTTCGATGGCGTCATGCTGCTCCAGAAAGCGTTTGACCTCGCTCAGGGCGATACGGGCGGCCCGTTCCAAAGGAAATCGATAGGCGCCTGTGCTGATGGCCGGGAAGGCGATGGTGCGGATTCCATGTTCCACGGCGAGTTTCAGGCTGTTGCGATAGCAGCTTGCCAGCAGCTCATCCTCATGGCGATGGCCGCCATGCCATACCGGCCCCACGGTGTGAATGACGTATTTGGCGGGCAGGCGGTAGCCTTTTGTGATACGCGCCTCGCCCGTGGGACAGCCGCCCAGCGTGCGGGTCTCGGCCAGCAACTCGGGCCCGGCCGCCCGATGGATGGCCCCATCGACGCCGCCCCCGCCCAGGAGACTGCGGTTAGCCGCGTTGACGATGGCGTCCACGCGTTGCTGCGTAATGTCGCCTTGGATGATGTCGATACGCTCGCGAATCGGCTTCATATTTGCATTATACCACCTTTCATAACGCCCGATGAAAAAGAAATAGGACGCCATTTTTCGGCGTCCCGAAGCATTGCCATGCCATCGTTCAAGGTCATCGCCCTATGATTGCTTCGAAACTCAGGGCGCTTGTACCGAAAGCGCCGCCGATTACCAGGAACACCATTGTCATGATCCGCCAGGCGATCAGGCTTGTGAGCGCGGCCTTGCTCGTGTCGGAATCCATCCATTGTGCGGAAAACAGCCGTGCAAATTGCCACGCGCATTCGCGCCTATGGCGTCAGGATGAGCGTGGCCTCGGCCTGGGATTCCAGTTGCGCCCGGTCCCAGTACATGGGATGGTAGCGCATCGCGGCCCAGTCTTCCATCATGTCGTCGTAATGCTTGTTGTAGGCGTGGCCCGACTGGCCCGTGGTGTGGATGGTGAGGCTGCGGTTGAAATCGCCCATATCCACGATCATGCGCATGGAGGGCAGCCAGGCCACCTGGAAGGGATTGGGCTCTTCGCCCGCCCAACTCGTGGCATTGACGATGGCGTTGCCTCCTCCCGTTTCTACGGGCCCGCGGTTGAAGATGGCTTCGATGAAGCCCACGCCCGATTTGCCCAGGGTCTGGTTACGGAACGTGGCCGTATGCACTTCGCCCCAACGCCATTTGTCGGGGTTTTTGCCCAGGCGCTGGATGAGGTCATCGTAAGCCGCGTTCAAAGCCTGGGCCACGATTTCGTCCCGGGTCTCCACCTCGGGCGTGTGGATATTGTCCCACCAGTGGGAGGCGGGGTCTGCCATGAGATTCTGGACGCGCAGTTTCGTGCTGCGGGCGGGCGCGGGAGTCATGTCGGCCAGTTCATCCTCGTAGATGGCGGGAACGAGATAGTAGAAAAATGTCTCGAAAAATGCAGCTTCGGCGCTGTCAGGGTCTTGCTGACCGTTCCATGTCAGCAGTTTATCGCGCATGGCCGCCACTTCGGGTCGGTCCAACGCCACGTTTTTCATGGCGGGGATGATATTCAGGGCAAAGAGGTTGGCGTTGTCGCCGTGAATGGCCTGGAAGTCCTCAATGCTTAGTTTCTCCTTGCTTTCCAGCATCTCGATGATGCGTTGCGCCCGGTATCCCGCGGCCCATTCCGTGCTGATGAGATAGGGATAATCGTCATCCACGACCCGGTTGTTGGCGGTGGCGATGTACCCCTGATCGGGATTGTAGACGCTGGGGAGTTCGTCGAAGGGGATATACCCGGTCCATGCGTATTCATCAGTCCAACCGGGAACGGGCAGCCGGCCATCACCCTGGGCCCGAATGGGGACTTTGCCGGGCATCTGATAGCCGATGTTGCCTTTTACATCTGCGAACACAAAGTTTTGGGAGGGGGCATCCCAGTCCTTCAATGCTTCGCGGAAGCTGGTCCAGTCGATAGCCCGGTTGATCTTCAACACCGATTGCGCCGTCATTGAGGGCTCGAACGCGGTCCAGCGTAGGGCCAGGGGCTGCCAGCCGTAGGCCCAATCCTGGCCGGGCCCAAAAGCCACATCGTTGATGATGGGACCGTGACGGGTGCGGCGCACGGTGATCACCACAGGTTCATCCCGGCCTGCCACTCGGATCTCTTCCCGTCGCAGTTCCATGTCCACCCATTGTCCGTTTACCTCATACTGGTTGGGGTTTTCGGGATTGATCCGCTCAATGTACAGGTCCTGCACGTCGGGTCCAACATTGGTCACCCCCCAGGCGATGAAGCGATTGTGGCCAATGATCACACCGGGCACGGACGCAAAGGAAAAACCCACGACGTCATAGGGGCATTCGGAGCCGAAGGGTTCGCAGTGGAGGCCGTTTTCGTACCAGATGGAAGGCATTTGGATGCTGAGATGGGGGTCGTTGGCCAGTAGGGGCATGCCCGTGACCGATTTCTTGCCCGAGACGACCCAGTTGTTGCTGCCCACGTCCTCCCCGCGGCCCAGAGCCAGGAATTCGGGTGCGCGCGCCAGGGTTTCCCCCGCGCCAAGCTGATTCCAGGCGATTCCGGACGGAATAATGACGGGCGTGTTGGAAAAGTCCAGATGGAAAAATTCTTCCATCCAGATTGGCCCGTAGCGAGCCAGGAACTCTGCGCGTTCCAGTTCCGATTTGTAATTCCCGCCCAGATCATAGGACATCATGAAGATCCAGGTGAGGGTGTTGATGGGCGTCCAGGGTTCGGGTTCGAATTTTACGCCCGTCAGGCCCAGCACTCTGAACTCTAGGGGCAGGTTGTTCTTGTTTTGGGCGATGTAGGCATTGACGCCTTCGGCGTAGGCCTCCAGCGCGGCCTTGCTGTCTTCATCCATCGCCTTCCAGGTTTGCTGAGCCGCAGGTACAATGCGCCCAAGGTGCGCAGGAAACGATCCGTGTCCACCTGGCTTTCGCCGAAAATCTCCGACAACCGGCCCGCGCCAATCCGCCGCCAAAATTCCATCTGCCAGAAACGGTCCTGGGCGTGGACGAAGCCCTGGGCCATGAATAGATCATGGGGATTGCTGGCGTAGATGTGGGGGATGCCACGTGGGTCGCGGATAACGGTCACTGTGTCTTGCAATCCTGGCAGACTCAGCTCCCCTTCGGTTGTCGGCCAGGGGGATGAAATGGTGCGCCAAGTCAAAAAGGCGAAAATGGCGATAATAATGACCAGGGGAAGGACAAAGATGGCAAGCAATCGTTTCATGGCGAACCTCGATGCGCTCGACAGCAGAGACGTTCAACACGTCAGGAAGTAGACATTTTGCGATAGCAGAATTTTCGGCCCAGTATAATGCAAAATTATTGACCACGCAATTCGCCTTCGAGTTATCGAGGCCGCGTCGATTTGCTTGTGGAACGCCATGGTCCGCAAGATGCGACGCGTGAGGGGGATGGTTTTGGAGCGTTTTCTTGCCAGATGTTTGCGCGGAGCGCCCGAAAACCGCCCGAATTCCGTCAAGCAAAGGCCTAAAACTGGGGGTATACTGGGGAAACAATCGAAACATCGTAACAACTAAGGTCGGTGTCCTTCTTTGCTACACTGTGCCGGTCGCGAAGGCTTAATATCCTCCGTTGCAAGTCGCAGGCAGAACCTGACACCTACAAACGGCCAGGTCGTTAATGCAGGTTGACAAGCATTTGTGTCGCCAAGTCGGGCGCGTTAGCAGTTACGAAACGTCAGCTTTTCAGGAGGTCGTTATGCAGGATGTGTTCTCAGGGATAAAGCGTGCTTTCGTTGCGCTCATGCTCGTACTCATGGCGCTATCATGGCCGTTTCATGTTATGGCTACGCCCGCGGACAAGCAAACCGTCATCTTCCAACAGGGTTTAGATGGCTATGCCGGTGTGGAAGACGCTTGGGTGAGCAGTCAGGATTGGGGCTCTCCGCCTCAATACAGCGTCAACTATGGCCAGCGCGAATCGCTACGCCTGGAGCGTGACGGTGACAACAACCCCGTTCTTCGTTTCGACCTCAGCAGCATTCCCGGCAACAGTGAGATTATCTCCGCCACCCTCTCCCTTTATAACACGACCAACGCCTGCTACTCGGGCAACTGCACTACGTCACCCGTGCGTCGTATCAAGCTCTATCAGGTGTTGAAGGATTGGGATGAGGGCAATCAGGTAAGTTCACCCATCGATGCGCCAGGCAAGCATGGCGTCACCGGCGACTATGCTTTCGATTTTTATCCTGGTGAGGGAACGGACGTCCCCTGGGCCGCACGGGGCATGGAAGCAGGGACGGATTATGCCACGGCCGAGACTAGTTACGCGGATGTGCAGGGTCCTGGCTGGTATGACTGGAACGTCACTCCCCTGGTCCGGGCCTGGGTGCGGGGCGAGCAGCCCAATTTCGGCGTCGTGCTGCGCGATGCCACTGGCTGGATTCAAGGCAACACCGATTGGCGGTATTTTTGGTCCAGCCAATATGCGGGCGACCCAACACTGCGTCCCAAACTCACTGTGGTCTACAACCCCGCCGTTCCTTTTGCAGATGCCGGTTCCGATCAGGAAGACCTGCAATGGGATGGGGGAGCCATTACTCTGGATGGCTCCGGCAGCCACGACCGACCCGGTGGAAACGACGCCACGTTATCTTACCAATGGCGCATCCTCTCCCCAGCTTTCGATTCGTCCCAAAGCGGCGTCATCGGCTCTCAGGCGGTCATCACATTTACTCCCGATCAGCCTGGCGAATGGGAATTCGAGCTCACCGTCACCAATGAGGTGGGCGAAAACGCGGTGGATAGGGTGCATGTGCGTCTTCTCAGCATCCCGGCTGGTCATCCTCGCGTGTTTCTTACTCCGACCAAACTCGCCGCACTACGAGCCCGGGCCGTCCCCAGCAACTCGCGCTGGATGCAGCTCAAGAACGAGGCCGACAATGACTCTGACGCCATGTTGCACAAAGCCCTGGTTTCCCAGGTGCTGGAGGACGCCCATTATTGCACCGAGGCCCTGGCCCTGGCCCAAGACAGAGTGGATGCGGAGCAGGATTGCGCTTCCTGCATGGGGGATATTGCTTTGGTGTATGATTGGTGTTACCAGCAGATGTCCCAGGCTCAGCGGAACGACTTCATCGACTATTTCAACCATCGCGGCGAAAATCCCAGCTATGGCGACACGCCCGGTTGGGGTAATTACTGGCCTCGGCACGGCTATAGTTTTGCGGTGATGAGCATCGCCACCTTCGGTGATAATCCCCGGGCCCGGGAGTGGTTGGATGTCTATCGATATGCGCACACGGGCCTGGATTTGTTGGATCGCATCGCCGCGGGCGGGGGTTGGCCTGAGGGCATGATTTACGACTGGATCGCGAACTATGCCCGGGTGCAAGCCGCGGCCGCGTGGGAAACTGGGACGGGCGAGCGGCTTTTTGCGGGCAGCAACTGGTTTCGGGAGCGCATCGGTTATTTGTTGTTGCACCACTGGCCAGGCGTAGCCCAGGAATGGGGCCGCCAGTATCATCCCTATCTTTCCACCGGCGACACCGAACGCAACCGCGGCTCCATGGCCAACTACG
>CAZDCN010000043.1:0-10073 GCA_964503945.1 uncultured Caldilineales bacterium | reverse complement strand
TGATAATCACGTTGCAACTGCTTCGAAAATGCTTCGAAAATAGATGCCTCACGCAAAGCCGCAGAGGCGCAAAGGGAAAAAGAGGCAAAGAAAACCTTGGCGTTCTTGGCGTCTTTGCGTGAGATCTTCATTCTTATCGGCGGGCAACCGCCCGTGGCCCCGTTCCGATTTCCAGCTACCGACCTTTCTCCTCCTGCCGTGCCCCCCACCTTCCTCACTGCCACCGACATCGACGCCCTGGTCCGAGGAGGCCAGCGCGTCCTCATCCTGAAGGCGGCCGTGCGGCTTACGCCCCTGGCCCGAGACCGCGCGCGCGAGCTGGGCGTGGAGCTGCGGTCCGATGAGGCAGGCGGTCCTCGCACCCCGCCCGGCTACACCTATCCCCCCGCAGCCCAAGCCCACGGCGCGTTCCTGGCCCAATTGCGGGAATTTCGCCGCCTGGTCGCCCCCGCGCCCGCGCTGGCCCGCCTGGTGGATGACATGATCGCGGCCGCGGAGGGCGGACCATCGGTGCGCATCCCGCCCCGGCTGCAATTGGCCATGCACGGCTTCTCGCCCACCAAACGCCAGCAGCTTCTCGATCCTTTACAGATTCTCATCCTCTGGTCGCCTCGGCTCTTTGGACCCCGCGCGCCTCATCGCCGCTACGACATCCTCTGGGCCCTGACCGAATTGCGCCGATGCCTCTCGACGACATCCTGAAAGCCGCGGACGCGGCCATGACCCGAAAGCGCGTCGGCCCGGTGCAAGGCCCCCTGCATGTGGGGGTGGACCTGGGCACCGCGTACACCGTCCTCATCGTGCTGGACGCGGCAATGCAGCCCCTGGCGGGCGCGTATCAGTTCGCCCAGGTCGTGCGCGACGGCGTCGTAGTCGATTTCATGGGAGCCATCGAGCTGGTGCGTCAGCTCAAAGCCGATGTGGAAGCCCGCTTGGGCGTGGCGCTCGCGTCCGCAGCCAGCGCCTATCCTCCCGGCGTGCCCCTGGCCGAGGTGCGGGCGGTGCGCTATGTGCTGGAGGGCGCGGGCCTGGACTGCACTCAGCTCATCGATGAGCCCACCGCGGCCAACGCCCTGCTGGGCGTGCAGAACGGCGCGGTGGTGGATGTGGGCGGCGGCAGCACCGGCATCGCGGTCATCGAGAACGGCCAGGTTCTCTACACCGCGGATGAACCCACCGGCGGCGCCCACTTCACCCTGGTCATCGCTGGCGCCAAAGGCATTCCCTTCGAACAGGCCGAGGCCCTCAAGCTGGACCCCCAGGCCCAACCCGCGCTCTTCCCTCTGATCAAACCGGTCATGGAGAAAGTGGCGACCATCATCCAGCGTCATCTGGCTGATTTTCAGGTGGATGAGATCACCCTGGTGGGCGGCGCGGTCGCCTTTCCCGGCTTCGCCGAGGTCGTGGCCGACATCACCGGCATTCCCACCCGCGTCCCTTCCCGCCCCCTCTTCGTCACCCCCATTGGCATCGCCATGCTCCACGAGGACTGATATGTCGGAACGTTTCCAGCTTCGCACCTATTGCTATCTCGACCGCATGCAGCCCCAGTTCGCGGCCTTCATCGGCACGATTACCCTGGGCGATCTGGTGGTGGAGGGCATGGCCGCGCTCTACATCGAGATGGCGCCCGGCAACTGGGTCTTCCGCATGATCGACGTGGCGGTGAAGGGGACCAATGTGCGCCCGGGCGCGCAGATCGTCGAACGGGAATTCGGCATGTTCGAGGTGCACTCCTTCTCCCAATCGGATGTGCTGCGGGCCGGAGAGATCGTGCTCGACCGCCTGGGGCTGCGGGTGGAGGATCGGGTGAAACCCAAGATCGCCTCCATTCAGGTCATCACCAATGTGGACGCGTATCAGGCGCAGTTGGTCAACCGCACCATCCGCGGCATGATGCTGGTGCCCGGGCAGACCATGCTCGTGCTGGAGCTGGCCCCCGCGGCCTACATTAACCTGGCGGCCAACGAGGCGGAAAAGGCCGCGCCCGTGAATCTCATGCACGTTAGCGGCGTAGGGCGTTTCGGGCGCATGTGGATGGCCGGAACGGAGGCCGACATCCTCGCCGCCCGCGACGCCGCGGTCGCGGCCATCGAAGCCATTGACGGGAAGGATGAAGTTTAAGGATTAAAGATTAAAGATTAAAGAATAAAGCGTGGTTCTTGCACTTTCATCGTCAATCATCAATCATTCACCACTTCACCCATCATGGTCCGATACTTAACCGAGCAAGACATTCGCAATGCCGCAGCGGGAGGGAAGACGCGTCTGACGTTGGAGCCGGGCGCGCGGCTCACGCCCCTGGCCCAGGACGCAGCCCGGCAGTTGGGCCTGGAGATCGTCTGGGGGGAGGATGTCGCGGCAGGGACAGCCCCACCCGCACCCGAGGACGCGGCGCCTGAGCCCGACCTGCGCGCGATCATCCGGGCCGCGGTCATCGCCCGGCTGGGCGCGGCGCCCGAGGGCCTGGACGCCATCATCGCCGGGGTGTTGGCTGGCCTGGAGGAAGTGGGCTGATGGTCTTCGGTCGGGTCATCGGCTCCGCGGTGGCCACGCGCAAATACCCGGGCCTGGAGGGAGCCAAACTGCTGGTGGTGCAGCAGCTCAACAAGGAGCTGCAACCGGTGGGACGGCCCGCGGTGGCCGTGGATATGGCCCAGGCGGGCGTGGGGGACATCGTGCTCATGGCCCGCAAGCGGGAAGCCGCGGTCGCTTACTACGTTCCCGACATGCCCCTCGACTTGGCCGTCATTGCCATCGTGGACACGGTGGAATTGGCAAATCACAACTTCGATATGGATTTACACCAAGGGTGCAATAGGTTCTAATGTCACTGCTAGAGGAAAATGATATCCACGCCCTCGATTGACTTAAAATCAGCATCCATCGTGACAATGGTTAAGCCCCGATATCTAGCGCTGGCATATTGATAAAAGTCATCGAAATCAAGATGATGTTCATGGACGGTTTCCAAAAATGCTCGGAGCGCTGTTGGAGGGAGGTGCACGACATCTACACGCGGCACAACATCGTTCATGAATTTGAGGAAAACATCATGCTTTTTATAGCGAAACAGGATTACCCCGATTGAATGAAGAGAAAAGTCCGAAACCGAGATGGCGTTATGATGTTCAACGAGAAAGCGTTTGCAAACTGCTTTTTTCTCCTGGTTTAGCAGAATTTCCAGGAAGATGTTCGTATCAAGAAGATACATCAACGCCACTCCGACGCTTCATGCTGTAATGCTACGGAGGTGTATTCTTCAGCGAGTTCTGAAAGCCCGCCTTCCCAGGAGAAATCAAACGGAGTCTTCGCTTTCTCCGATTTCTCATGCTCGGATAGCAAAAAATTGATATAATCCCTGATTTCTAGCAACAACTCGGGCGGCGCTTCGTTAAGTTCTTTATTGATCTCTTTGATGTCAATCATGTTTAAGCTCCTGAAAAATCGGATCGGCAACATCATCTTTTTTATCATAATCTGGTTTTCTTTGTCAATCACCCTCACGACTTCTTGATTTTTCGCTCAGTCCCATGCTCATCGCCCGCGTCGTCGGATCGGTGGTCTCCACCGTCAAACATTCCTCCATCCACAACTACAAACTCCTCATCGTTCAGCCCATGCACGCGGCCGGGCAGGAGGACCCGCGTGATTTCGTGGCGCTCGATGTGGCCCACGCCGGGGTCGGGGACGTGGTGTTGGTGAATCAGGAGGGCGGCGGGGCTCGGGAGGTGCTGGGCGACCCCCACGCGCCCGTCATCTCCCTCATCGTGGGCGTCATCGATTCGGTGGAATTGCAAGCCGATTTGGATGGATAACGGCCCAGAAGTGGCGGCCCGCGGATAATGATGAAAATGGGATGCGTATTCCGTACTGCGTAATGCGTAATGCGTGAGGCCATCACGTTTTACGTTTTATGCATGACGTCGTTGAGCGCTCGGCCAACGCTGGCTCTGAGAAGGTCTCCGCCAACGACGCCAACGGCTATTTACGAAGCGGGCGGGGTCTCGCTCACATCTTCGACGATCTCCGGCTCGATGACCTCGCGGCCTGACGAGGGTGAGGCGGGGAGGATCACGCGGGCAGGTTCGGCCTGCGCGTCATCTGTCGGCGGGGTTGGCCGGGACCGCGCGGCTTCGATATCCACGCCCGGGGACTGTTTCCCGCCCGAGAGGGCGCGGGCGATGAGGAAGAGGCCGATGAGGAGTAGCAAGCCGGGCCAGAGCAAGAACAGCATCCCCCGTTGGCCCGAAGTGAAAATGGCGGCCGCGAATACGCCCAGCACCCCCGCCAGGATCAGCGCCCAAACCAGGCGTCCTCGGTTGCCGCTGAACAGCCAGACGAAGAAAAAGCTGACCGCGAAGCCGCCGAACAGCAGCGCGCCCACCAGCCTCGTCGCCTCTTGAGGCACGCCCAGGCCCAGGCCCAGCAGTGCGATGAGCAAAATCGTCTCCGCCTGCAGAAGCGCCCACCAGCGCTCCCGGCGGTTTTGCAAGAAGACCGCCAGGAAGCCCAGGGCGATGCCCCCCAGGAAGAGCGCGCCCAACCACTCCGACCGAATACTTTCCAACGTGGAGAGATAGACGATGCCGCCCAGGGACAGAAAACTGAAGCCCGGGATGACATAAAACCATTGGTCTCTTTGAAAAACCATGGCCAGTAGGAAGGCGACGCCCATGACGGCCAGCAACGCCGCCGCGGCATACGTGACGATGAGCTTGTAATCTTCCAACGCGCCGAAATTATAGGCCAGCGCGGCCGCGCCCAGGATGATGATGAACAGGCCCCAGAGGGCGGTGGTGACACGGGATTTGGTCATGGCGAGGGAGTGAGGGGATTAGGATTAGGATTGGGGAGTTGAGGGCGTTTCGTGGAGGCGGAGCATGGTGATGAAGGCCAGCAGCATGAAAAACGCGCTGAAGAGCCAGATCATGGCGTGATTGGTGAGGTCGATGAGGGTTCCGGCCAGGATGGGACCCGAGATGGCGGCCAGGGAGGAGGCGAAATAATAGAGCCCGGTGTATGCGCCGATGCGCTCCTCGCCGCCCACATCATAGACGATGGGCAGGGAGTTGATGTTCACCAGGGCCCAGAACGCGCCCATCGCGGCCAGCAGGCCCAGCATGATTTTGGCGTCTCGAATGAAAAAGCCGATGATCAGGCCCGCCAGCATGCCGCCCAGGCCCGTCAGGATGGTGCGCTTGCGCCCGAACTTGGTGGCGATGAAGCCGCTGGGGATGGCGAAGAGGATGAGCATGGCCGCGAACGCGGTCAGCATCTGCGCTCCCGTGCCGGGGTCCACGCCCAACACATTGCGGGCGTAGATGGTGAAAAAGGCCTCCATCGCGTTCCAGCCCACGAACCAGAAGAGGATGGCCAGCAGGATGGTCACGCCCCGACGGTCGGAATCCTGCCAAACCTCTTGCAAGTTCTGGAGCAGTCCCGCGGATTCCTGGGCGGGCGTAGATTCGGTCTCCTTGGGTTCTCGCACGAAGATGAGCACGATGACCATGGCGATGAGCATGACGCCCGCGCCCACGATGAAGGGCAGGGGCGCGCCCATCTTGTAGAGCGCGCCGCCGCCCAGCAGGGCCGCGGCCGCGCCCACGCCGCCCATAAAATTGATGACGCCATTGGCCTTGCTGCGCTGTTCGGAAGGGAAGAGATCGCCCAGGAAGGCCACTGTGGGGGAGCGAAAAAGGGCCATGCCGATGTTCGTGCCTAAGATTGCCAGGGCGATGAGCAAAAAATGCTGTCGAACAAAGGGGATAAGGATGAAAAACACCGCGGCTAAGGGCGCGCCCAACATGATCCAGGGCTTGCGCCGCCCGAACCGAGTCCAGGTGCGATCGCTCTTCTCCCCCACCCAGGGCTGCAAGAACATATTGAGGATATTGTCCCAGGTCATGATGAAGCCGATGAGCCACGCCGCCTTTCCCAGGTCCTCCAGCATGGGCGGGATCAGCGAGTTGAAGATGGGCCAGATGATGGAAATGCCAAAAAAGCCAAACCCCACCACAAAGGTGTAGCCCCAGTTCATCTTCGCGGGTCTGGATGATGCAGCCATGATGACGTCTCCTTAGGCAACGATGAAAAAGGGGAAAAGGCATGTATAATCCGAATAGCCCCATCATACACCATCCCACCCGATCCACCAACCCCCTATGCCTTCCCTCGATTACGACCGCGTGGCCGCGGACTATCATCGCCGCTACGCCCAAAGCCCCATGCCCGGCGTAGCCCAAGCCCTGGATGCGTTGGCCGACGCGCTGGCCGCGACCCGCATTCTGGACGTGGGCTGCGGCACGGGCCGCTGGCTGCAAGCCCTCGCTCGCCCAGATCGCCGACTGGTCGGATTGGACCCCTCGCGGGGGATGCTGGCCCAGGCCCGGTCCAGGCTCCCCGCCATCCCCCTCATGCAAGCTACGGGCGAGCGCCTTCCCCTGGCCCCAGCCAGCTTCGACCTGATCATCCTGGTTCATGTCCTCCACCATCTGGCGGATCCCGGACGCTTTTTGCGCGGGGCTCGCCGCGTGCTGGTTCCCGGCGGCGTCCTCGCCATCGTCGGCGCGAACCCCGTCGCGCCCGGCAGCGCCTGGTACATCTACGACTATTTTGAGGGCGTGCGGGCATTGGATGAAGCTCGCTTCCCCCCTTGGGAGCAGGTGGAAGCGTGGATGCGAGACGCGGGTTTTGGGCGCGTCGAAGGTCGGGTCGTCCAGGTGGTGGATGTGACCTTCGTGGGGGAAGAGGTCTTTGCGGATGCGTTCCTGGCCAAGCACGCGACCTCGCAGCTGGCCATGTTATCGGAGGAGGCGTATCGGGCGGGCATTCAGAGGATGCGGGCCGCCGTCGCCGCCGACCCCGGCGTCATCTTCCGAACCCATCTGGAGATGGTGATGATGACGGGGCGGGCGTGAAGGTCTTTCCGCAAGGAGATATTCCAATTCATGTCAATTCGTGATGGAAAGGTTGCTTACATTCGCACATTGCTTTATAATCAGTGACATTGAAAATCCCGTGGCGTCTTTGGCCCCGGGAGTCATATTTTTTCTCCCGCTCCCCAAAACATTAGGAGGAATCACGATGTTTCGTCGAAGGACATTCTGGCTGCTATTGGGCATCGGTTTGCTGGCGATGATTTTGGCTGCCTGCGCGCCCCCCGGCGGCGGCGAGAAGGAGGCTAGCGGCGAACTCAATCTTCTTTGCACGCCGCAGGTGGAATGGTGCGAGGGCATGAAGGCGGAGTTCGAGAAGAAATACCCTAACATCACGGTGAATTTCGTGCGCATGTCCAGCGGCGAAAGCCTTACCCGGCTGCGCAACGAGAAGGACAACCCCCAGTTCGACATCTGGTGGGGCGGCCCGGTGGATAGCTTCATCGCGGCCAAACAGGAGGGCCTGCTGGAGAAATACGAAACCCCCTCTCAGGACAAAATCATCAACAAGAAGCTGATGCTGGACCCGGACAAGTACTGGGTGGGGATTTATGTGGGCTCCCTGGGCTTCGCCACCAATAAGAACTGGTCGGAAGAGAACGGCGGCTTTGTGCCCAAATCGTGGGATGACTTGCTGGACCCGCGACTCAAGGGCCAGCTCATGGTGGCGCACCCCTCCAGCTCGGGCACGTCCTACACGGCCCTCTGCACCATTCTGCAGGTCAAGGGTGAGGACGCTGGCTGGGAGTATCTGAAGAAGTACGCGGGCCAGGTCAACCAGTTCACCAAGAGCGGCTCCGCGCCGGCCCGGTTCGTGGGCGCAGGCGAGGCCGCGGTGGGCGTGGTCTTCTCCCACGACATCGTCAAGCAGATCGAGGATGGCATGCCCCTGATCCTCTCCTTCCCCGAAGAGGGGACTGGCTACGAGATCGGCGGCATGGGCATCATCAAGGGAGCCAAGAACCTGGAGAACGCCAAGCTGTGGTACGATTGGGCGCTTCAGCCCGAGACCCAGGAGCTGGGTCCCAAGTATGGCGCGTATCAGGCCCCCACGGTGGAAGGCGCCAAACCCTCGAAGCCCGAACTGCTCAAGGTCAAGCTCATCGACTACGATTTCGAATGGTGCGGCAAGAATAAGAAAGCCTTTGTCGATCGCTTCACCAACGAGATCGCGGGCGCTGAGAACCTGAAGAAGTAACCCCTACAGGTCCGGGCGATGGGCGCGCCTGTCGCCCGGACCTGCTTTCACCATCCCATCCCCTCCTCGCCTATGATATCTCGCCAAGAAAGCGCGCTGGTGCGACGATTGCGAGAGTTCCAGCTCATCGCCCGAGACGCCATCCTGATGGCGGGGCTGCTCACCAGCAGCGCGTTCGTTTTCTTCTTTGTGGTTTGGCCCCTGTTGCGCGTGGTGTGGCAGGGCTTTTTCGATTTCCAGACGGGCGCGTTTTCCCTGGAATACTTCGCCCGTTACATCGATCCTTATTTCGCGCGCCATAGCTGGACCACCTTGCGCGATACGATGGTCATGGGCCTGGCCACGGCCACCGGCGGGACCCTGCTGGGTTTTATCGTGGCCTTCACCTTTGTGCGCTGCAATTTTCCCTTCCAACGCTTCTCCCACGCCCTCTCCCTGGTTCCCACCATTTCCCCGCCCTTTGCCATCGCCATCGCCGTTATCCTGCTTTTCGGACGGTCGGGGCTGGTCACCCACAAATGGTTGGGCATCGACTTCACCCACGGCGTGAATGATATCTACGGGCTGGATGGCTTGGTTCTGGTGCAGATCATCACCTTTTTCCCCGTGGCTTACCTCATCATCCGGGCCATGCTGGAGCGGCTGGACCCGGCCATGGAGGAGGCGGCCCAGAGCCTGGGCGCGAGCAAGCTTCACATCCTCCGCACGGTGACGCTGCCCCTGCTGGTTCCGGGCTTCGCCAGCGCCTTCCTCCTGCTTTTCGTGGAATCCCTGGCCGATCTGGGCAATCCCTTGCTGCTTACGGGCCAGCGCAACGTCCTTTCCACCGAGATCTTCCTGGCGGTGAATGGCGAATACAACCAGCAAAAGGCCGCAGCCCTCTCCCTGGTGCTGCTCATCCCCACGCTCACCGTGTTCGTGGTACAGCGCTATTGGGTGAACAAGCGCTCCTACATTTCGGTGACGGGCAAGCCCACGGGGGGCCAGCTCTCGGTGGATGAGTGGTACATCCGCTGGCCTTTCGTTCTCATCACCACCCTGACTCTCGCCCTGGTCATCGCGCTCTACGCCTCCATCGCCATTGGCTCCTTCACTCGGCTGTGGGGCATCGATTTCACCTTCACTTTGCAGAACTACCGCCTGGCCTTCCAGCGGGGCATCGAGGCCATCCTGGATACGACTTTCCTCTCCGCGGTGGCCACGCCCATCGCGGGCGTGTTGGGCATGATCATCGCCTTTCTGGTGGTGCGCAAGCGTTTCTCGGGCCGGGAGGCGTTGGATTTTGTGTCCAATCTGGGCGCGGCCGTGCCCGGCACGATCCTGGGCATTGGCTTTATCATCGCCTTCATCGGCGCGCCCTGGCCCGCGATCCTGTTGGTCTTCCTGGTTTTCCTACTTTATCTGTTCAACGCCATGGAGGCCAGCCGGGGCGGGAAAGCCCTCGCGGGGCTGGCGGGCCTGGGCGGCGGTTTGGCCCTGGCCTGGGTGTTTGGAGCCTGGGGGGACTGGTGGCTGGCGATCATCGCGCTGGGCCCGGCCATGCTCCTGTTGTTCCTGGCCTATCTGGGCGCTCAGCCCCAACACCGTCGCGCCCTCTCCCTGCTCATGCTGGTTCCCATCGCGGGATTCCTGCTCTTCATTCTGGGGCCGTATCCCACCCAATGGATCGCGGATTTCGGTCGGAGTTTGGGCGGCAATTGGGCCAAGGTCATCACCAGTCTGGCCGAGTGGGTGGATGTGTTCACCCAGGTTCCCATGCCCGCGCACGGCTTCCTGCTGCTGGCCATCGGCGGCTATGTGATGAGCCAGTTGCGGGCGGGATGGCGGCGGGTCGCGTTCACGGCGGTGCTTCTGCTGCTGGCCACCATGCTCATCTTCACGGGCAAACCCCTGGCGCTGGTGGGAACCTCCTACATTATCATTGCCGCCTACACGGT
>CAZDCN010000042.1:3610-10108 GCA_964503945.1 uncultured Caldilineales bacterium | reverse complement strand
ACGTTGGCCGAGCTGGCTCATGACGTAAAACGTCATGCGTAAAACGTGATGGCCTCACGCATTACGCATTACGCATTACGAAATGGGCCGTCCGCGCCCAATTGGCTTGCGCATGTTCATCTTTGTTGAAATCGCTGGTTGCCAAGCGCGGGAAACCTTTCGCAAAAAGGGAGACGGGCCTATAATGAACCCACCTTCATCCCACCCTCCATCTCCAGGAACAACCGCCATGTCCTACTCCGAGACCTTCCTCACCTCCTTCGATGGCGCGCCCATCTTCCTGCGCACGTGGACGCCCGACGACGCGAAGCCCCGCGCCGCGCTCATGCTCGTCCACGGCCTGGCCGAGCACGCGGGCCGGTATCAGCATGTGGTGGAGGCGTTCCTGGCCCAGGGCTACGTCATCTACGGCCACGACCATCGGGGTTTCGGCAAATCGGGCGGGCCCCGGGGTCATTGGGAGCATTTCGAGGACGTGTTGCGGGACATGGACATGGTCGTGAAGCGCATCCAGGCGGAACATCCGGGCTTGCCGTTCGGCATGTTCGCGCACAGCATGGGCGGAACCATCGGCGTGCAGTACCTCTACCATTACGACAACTTCCATGCGGCTGCGATCTCCGCGCCCGGCTTCGGGCCCGGGCCCGACCAAAATCAGCTCCTCCTCAAACTGCTCCCCATCCTCTCCCGCCTGTTTCCCCGCAAAACCCTCGACCGCGGCGGCTCCGATGAGTATCGCCTCAGCCACGACCCCGCCCAGGCCGAAGCCTGGGACGCGGACCCCCTGGTGCATTCCTACGCCACCCCCCGTTGGGCCGTCGAATATCTGAAGGCGGCCAAAGAGGCCAAAGACCTGCTGGCCCAACTCACTATCCCCATCCTGGTCATCATGGGGGAAGAGGACGTGACGGTGGACACGTCCTTGATTCGAGAGGCGGCCGCGGCCGCGGGCCCCAACGTCACCCTTCGCACCTATCCCGGCGCATACCACGAAGTCCACAACGAGCTCCCCGAAATCCGCGAGCCCATGATCCGCGATCTGGTGGCGTGGATGAACGCCCAGTTGTTTAACCGCCCCAAAAGTGGTTGAAGACGCCGTAGCCGCCATAGGCCAGCAACAGCGCCCGGATGAACTTCCCCAAGAACGTTCCCCACAGAAATTTGGCCACGGGTAGCCGCAACGCTCCCGCAATGATGCCCACGATGTCGAAAGCTGGGTTGGGGATGAACGCCAGGATCATGATGAACCAGACGCCCCACCGCTTCATCAGCCGGGCCGATTTCTGGTAGTTTTCCCGGTCCTCCAGCACGATGCTCCCCGACGATCCCGCCAGATACCCGGTGATCTCGCCCAGCGCCTCGCCCAGCCCCGCAGCCAGCGCCACGAAGAAGGGCTGAAGCGTGGCGCTGGCTACGATGGTGACGGCCCAACTGGGCGCGGGCAGGATGATGGTGGCGTTGGCCAGAAAGCCAAGCACAAAGACCCCCACATAGCCCACCTTGTCGATGATGTCATACTGTTTGACAAGCCACAGCCCCGCCATCGCGATGGCCGTAATCATCACAGCCAATACGAACCGAAGGATCGCTTGCTGCTTGGGGCTGAGCCGGGGCCTTTTCACGTTTCGTCAATCGGTTTCGTCGATCTCGATGGTCTCGATGAGGTCGCCCTGTTCGATGGCGTAAAGCGTGTCGAAGCCGTCCACCAACTGCCCGAAGACCGCGTGCTTGCCATCCAGCCAGGGCGTGGCCACGTGGGTGATGAAGAACTGGGAGCCGTTGGTGTTGGGCCCGGCGTTGGCCATGCTGAGCACGCCCGGGCCGTCATGACGCAGTTCGGGGTGGAATTCGTCGGGGAAGCGATAGCCGGGACCGCCGCGGCCGGTGCCGGTGGGGTCGCCCGCCTGAATCATGAAATCCTTGATGACGCGATGGAAGGTGACGCCATCGTAGAAGCCCTCGCGGGCCAGAAAAACGAAGTTGTTCACCGTGTTGGGGACTTTGTCGGCGTGAAGTTTCAGCCGCATGTCTCCCTTATTGGTTTTGATGGTGGCGAAGTAGGTTTTTGCAGGGTCGATCTGCAGGGGGGGAGGAGATGTGTATCGGGCCATGGGATTTTCCTGCTTCGTAAATAGACGTTGGCGTCGTTTGCGGAGACCTTCTCAGAGCCAGCGTTGGCCGAGGGCTCAACGACGTCATGCGTAAAACGTAAAACGTGAGGCGCTTACGCATTACGCATTACGAAATTGGCCGCCCGCGCCAGGTTGGCTGTATCCATGGTTTGCAGGTTGCCGGCGGCAGGTCAACTTATGCAGCTTCACCGGCGACTTGCGACCTGCCACTTGCGAACGCCTTTCTCATCCTATCCGCGCACCGCGGCTCAGGATTGGCTATTTTTCGAGGATGTCGATGCGGAGGACTTTCACGCCCGGACCTGTCGCGGTCTTCGGGTCTCGTTCCTCCAACTGCTGAAGCACATCCAGGCCTTCGATGACTTGCCCGAAGATGACGTACTTGCCATTGAGCCAGGGCGTTTCGGCCAGGGTGATAAAGAACTGAGATCCGTTGGTGTCGGGGCCGTTGTTGAACATGGCCACCACGCCCGGCTTGTCGAAGCTCAGGGTCTCAACAATCTCGTCGTCGAACGCATAGCCCGGTCCGCCCGCGCCCAATCCCGTGGGATCGCCGCCCTGAACCACCGTGTCGGTGATGACGCGGAAGAAGATGGTGTCGTCGTAGTAGCCCAGACGGGAGAGGACCACGAAGTTGTTGACGGTGGCGGGCGTGTCTTTCTCGAAGAGATCGATGGTGACGTCGCCCTTTTCGGTGCGGATGACCGCCTGATAGTCTTTGGTCGGATCGATGACCATGTCGGGCGGGGTGTTGAAGTAGTTGTTGCGCGCCTCGGGGGTCATGTCTGCGAGGGGGCGTTCATCGCCCTGGGGCATGGCGGGAGCGAAGGGCGTGGGCGTGGGCGTGGGGGTGGGGAGCAGGGACTCCTTCGCCTGGGTGATGGTGATGCGCTTGATGAGCATGCCCTGAGCGTCAGGATTTTCCGCAGGATTCAGGGGCTGGAACTTCTCCAGCACCTCCTGGCCGTTGATGACCCGGCCCAGGGGCGAGAAGTATTGGGCGAGCCAGGGGGCGGGGCTGAGGGTGAGGAAGAAAGCGCCGCCGTTGGAATTGGCCTCCGACTGGGCCGCGCCCATCCATCCCACATCGTTGAACACATCCTCTTTCGACAGCTCATCCTCCAGCACATAGCCGGGCGTGCCCGTGCCCGTGCCCGAGGGATCGCCGCCCAAAGCCACGATCAGCCCGCCCTCGGGGTCTTCCGTATTCTCGATGACCTGGAAGAAGCGGGTGCCGTCGTAGTAGCCGTTGTTGGCCAGGACGATGAAGTTGTTGACGTTGTTGGGCGCCATGTCGGGCAGCAGTTCCACCTGGATGGTTCCCTCCTCGGTTTCGATGTTGGCCACATAGACCGCGCCCGGCTCCAGGATGTTTTCGGGCGGGGTGTTGAAATAGTCGATGCGCTCCTCCAGCGGCATTTCGGCCATGAAGTGATCGTCGTTCTGCGCGTTGGGAGGGAAGGGCGTGGGCGTCGGGGTGGGGGTGGGGCGTCGCGACACATCCGCCTCGCTGATGGTCACCGAGAGGATTTTGTCACCGGGCGCGGTCGCGGTTTGCGGATCGCGCGGGGTGATCTGCTGCAACACATCCATGCCCTCGATGACCTCGCCGAAGATGGTGAACCCGCCATCCAGCCAGGGTGCGGGCGCGTAGGTGATGAAGAACTGGCTGCCCGCGGTGTCGGGGCCCGATTTGGCCATGGAGATGAGTCCAGGCCGATCGAATTTCATATCGGGCGTGATCTCGTCGGGAATGGTATAGCCAGGACCGCCTGTGCCCGTGCCCGTGGGGTCGCCGCCCTGAGCCATAAAATCGGGAATGACGCGATGGAAGGTGAGCCCATCGTAGAAGCCCTGATTGGCCAGAAACACAAAATTGTTGGTGGTGATGGGCGCGTGCTTCGCGTCCAGCTCCACGACAATGTCGCCATGTTCTGTCTTGATGGTGGCGACGTAAATCTTGTCGGGATCGATGGTCATTTCGGGCGCTTCGGGCCAGGTCTGAAAATCGGCCGCGGCGTCGCCTTCCGGCGCGGGCGTTGACGTCTCCGCCGCCTGAGATGCCGTGGGCGTCGCGGAAGCGGGCGTGACATCGCTGTCGGGCGTCTGGGCGCAGCCGGCCAACAGCACGACGCTCAGCGCGAGAAGAAAAAGAGGGATGAGGATTTTTCGATTCAAAAGGTTACTCCGAAGGGTGAGATGAATTGATTTTTTCCATGTAAACGATGATCGTCAGGTCGGCGATGAAGATCGACAACCCCACGACCACGGCTTCCAGCACCGAAGCCTGGGTGACGAAGACAGCAATCATACCAAAGATGCTGCCCAAAAGATAAAGGATGAGCACCGCCTCGCGTCGGGTATAGCCCATTTTCGTCAGGCGGTGGGAGAGATGATCCTTGCCCGGCGTGGTGAAGGGGTTCTTCCCCCGGCGCAAGCGGGAAACGATCACCAGGCTCGTATCCAGAATGGGCACGCCCAGCACCAGGACAGGAACCATCCAGGTGACCGCGGGGATGTTCGTGGGAAAACGCAGCTTGATGCCGATGGCTGCCAAAACGAAGCCCAGGAATAGGCTGCCCGTATCGCCCATGAAGATGCTGGCGGGATTGAAATTATACACCAAAAAGCCAATACATGCTCCCAGCATGGCCGCGGCCAGCGCCCCCACCAGATATTGGCCCGAAAGTGCGGCCAGCAGCAGAAAATAGGCGCTGGCCATGCCCGCCACGCCCGCGGATAAGCCATCCATGTTATCCAAAAAATTGACCGCATTCGTGATGAACAGCACCCAGACCAGGGTTACAAGGACGTTCAGCGGCTCCCAGGGGAACATGCTCACCTGAACCCCGGTCAATATCAACGTCAGCGCCGGGATGACCTGTCCCAGCAGCTTCCCCCACGCGGGCAGGGGCATCCGATCATCCCACAAGCCCAGAAAGGAGATCATGGTGGCGCCGAGGATGATGCCCGCCACCTGATGCACGTAGAACTTATCGCCGAACAGAATAAGCGCCAGCAACACCGCGGCGTAGATGGCCAGGCCGCCCAGCAGAGGCGTGGGCGTCAGATGGGCCTTGCGCTGCGCGGGCTGATCCACCATGTTGGTGCGCACGGCCAGCTTGCGGGCCGCGGGCGTGGCCGCCAGGGCCAGGGCCAGCGCCGCGGTGAAAATCAGCATAACCTGGGTGATCATGGCGACTGCTTCTGCTGGATGGCCTGGATCAACGCCTGGATGGATGGTTGCTGGCTTTCGGGCGCGACTTTCAGCGCCATGTTCGCATAGCGCAGGGCCTGATCATCATCGCCCAATTCATCATAGAGTAAAGCCAGGTTTTGCAAAGCGCTGAGATCGTTGGGCCGCAGCTCCAGCACCTTTTTGTTCATGGCGATGGCTTCCTGCGTCCGCCCCATCTTCGCCAGGGCGAAGGCCATGCCGCTATACGTGCGCGGGTCTCTGGGTTTCAGCTCCGCGGCCTTTTGATAAGCCTCATAGGCCGCTTCCCAATGCTCGTTATCCAGCGCCAACTGCCCCAGCCGCAGATAGGTGTCGAAATAGCCGGGGTCCAGCTCCAGCGAGCGCTGGAATTGCGCCCGCGCGTGCTCCTCCTCGCCCAATTGCGCATACACGCTCCCCAGCTCGTTGTGGAGATGCGCGGCGTTGGGGCTGAGCTGGGTGGCCTTGAGATAGTGCTCCACAGCCTGGTTCAGGGCGATGCGCCGCTCCGCGGGATCGGAGAGATAGCCCGCCATAGTTCCATAGAACCGGGCGAGATTGGCGGTGTGGTCGGTGTTCAGCGGATTCGCGGCCTGCGCCCGCTTCAGCATCTCCTCGGCCCGTTGGAAGAACGCCTTGCGCTGCTCCGGGTTTTTGGCCTGCCGAGCCATCTCCAGCAGCGCCCGTCCCTGGAACAGCATGTAATAATCCTCGTTGGGAGTCAGCTTCAACGCCTGGTCATAGAAAATCTGCGCGGTCTGCCAATCCCCGCGGGCGTCCGCGCCCTGCCCGATCTTGAAATAGATATCGGCCCGCACCAGATTGATGTTGACCCGCACCATGAGAAACAAAGCCAATCCCAACACCGCGACGCCGCCTAGGCCCGAAAGCAACGGCCGCGCGGCCCAGGTCTCCGCCCGGCGTCCATCGTTCCAGGCCAGGATGGCGGCCAGCCCCGCGGCCGAGAGCAGCATGAGGGCATAAAAGCGCACGATGGTGTTGGCGATGCGGCCGGCCTGTTGCATCACAGGCATGGCCGCGGGCGTCTTGGTGACCTGGGAGGCGAACATTAACCCGGCCGCCAGCCACACCCCCAGCGACAGGGCCAGAAAAACGCCCATCCCCTTGAAAAGCTCGCCGGACGCCCAG
>CAZDCN010000042.1:2310-3600 GCA_964503945.1 uncultured Caldilineales bacterium | reverse complement strand
GCGCGGCCGCCAGGTTTCCCCCGCGGCCAGCACCGCGCCCACCACCACGCTGAACAACACCAGCGTGGCTGCGCCCGGACCATCCACCAGCCGCCCCCGGCTGAGATGCACCAGCCAGGACTTGACAAACACCGTCAACGCGCTGGCGCTCTCGATCTGGCCCGAGACGAAATCCCAGTCCAACACCAGCAGGATGATGGCCATGAGCATGGCGTAAGGAAGCAGCGTCCGCCAATAGGCCATCGCTCCCGCGCGGGCAGGCCGCGCCGCGGTGGAGCGCCGATCCCGGCGGCCCTTGCCCTTTCTGCCCCGCTTCTGGCCCGGCTGCGCCGCGGGAACGGGCGCAGGCCCGGCCTCCGGCTGGAATTGCAACTTTTCCGAGCCCAGGGCCGCCAGGGCCGCGGCCAGGATGAAGAAATAGGTGCGGGTGGAGACGATGGCGATGCCGAAATGGATCTCCACGAAATGGGCCACGATGGTGGCGAAGATGGCGATAATGAGCAGATGGCGGCGCTCCAGGGTGGCGATCTCCGCGGAGCCCCGGAACGCGGCGTAGGTGATGTAGATGAGCACGCCCACGATAAAGCCCAGGGGCAGCCCTACGCCCAGAAACTCGGGCGCGCCGATAGCCCAGGGGATGATGACTCCCATGGCCGCGCCGGCAATGCCCAGCATGAAGAACAGATAACGGCTGAACCGGTCGGCGATGAGCCCCAGCCACTTGAGCGCATAGTAGAATATGCTCAGGAACAAAGCGAAATAGGCCAGAAAGCCCAGGATGCCCGTAGTCGCCAGGCTGTCGAAGGTCTCATTGTGGGAGCGGTCGGGAGACGCGTTGCGACGCTCCAGCTCGCCCAGCTCGGGCCGATAGAAGCGATTGTAGGCCACCCACATAGACTCGGGCCCATAGCCGATGAGGGGGCGGATGGGATTCAGCGCATCGGTGCGGCCATCGGGGAAGGTCAGGGGATCGTGGGGGCGCAACATCATATCCACCACGCCCTGCCAGATGAGCACCCGCACCCGGCCCGTGCCCTCTTCGAAATCCATCAATTGAGCCAAACGCCCCACGTAGGGGATGTCGCGAAAGCCGGGAAGCAGCGCGGGCGACAGGTTCAGCAGCACGATGAGCATGGCCACGATGAGGGATTGCGTGATGAAACTCAACCACAGCCAGCGCCAGCCCCGTCGCTTGAACAGGGGAACGAGATAGAAGGCCAAAGCGGCCATCAGGCTGACCAACAGGATGACGCCGCCCAGCCATCCCGACAACGCTCTCAACGCCAAAAA
>CAZDCN010000042.1:0-2210 GCA_964503945.1 uncultured Caldilineales bacterium | reverse complement strand
CACCGTATCCCCGCCCCAGGGCAGCGGGTCCAACCGATAGTGCTGGATGACGCCATACAGGGCGATGGGAAGGCTGACCAGGATGATGACGTATTGCAGCCGCCGCCATTGCGCCTCTCGCCGCAGCGCCGCCAGGGTCGCGAAGAAGAGGATGATGTAGCTGAACATGGTCAGCGTCCCTTGCAGACGCTGATAGGAGCCCCAGAAACTCTGCCGGGGCGTCACCGAGAGCAGGGTGGAGAGGAGATAAACCGCGGCCAGGGCCAGGACGGCGAGGACCAACGGCTGCCGGAGCCAGCGCCCCCTCCCTCCGCCATCCTCCTCATTTCCTGTGCGCCAGGCCTCGAACAGCTTGACCACGCCCGCGGCCAGCGCGAACAGCGCCACCGTCCGCACCAGGCTGATCTTGTCGGGCTCGAAGACGCGCTGGGAGTAAACATTGAAGAAAAGGGGAGCCAGGATGAGCGCCATCAGCCAGGCGCTTTCCATCACCGCATCCGCGTATTTCGCCAGTCGCGTGGTTGAAGTCATGGTTGCTTACGCCTCCAACGCGCCCAACACCAGGGGCAGCAATTGTTTCTTGCGGGAGACGACGCCCTCGGCCACCAGCGTGCCGTCGGCGGCGCGATTGAAAGGTAGCAGTTCCAGCGCGGGCACATCGTCGGTGAGGATGAGGCGGCTGGAGCCAGAGACCACGTTGGTGACCATGAGCAACGCAAAGTCCAGATTTTTGCCATCCCGCAATTTGATCATGGCCTCTCTCAGGTCGTTTAGATATTTTTCCAATTGCTGGAAGCTGGTCACCTCCACCTGAGAGATGCCGAAACGCTTGCCCGCGGCCTCGTATTGTTTGAAATCCGCGTTGACAATTTCATCGGGGCTGCGAGAGGAAAGGCCCGCGCCCGCGTGGAGAATGTCCTGGGCGTAGGAATCGAAATCTCCCCCGGCCAGGGGGGAACCGCCGATAAAGGCCCAGCGGCTCAGCCGCTTGGCCGCCTTCCGGTCCCGGTCCGTGGTGGTGGGCGAGGTCAGGGCCAGGGTGTCGGAGATGAGCCCGGCCAGGAGCAATCCGGCCAGCGCGGGGGGCGCGCTCAATCCCGCGTCGTCGATGCGCTCCGAAACCAGGGTGCTGGTGCTGCCCACCGGATCCACGGTGAATTTGATGGGAATGCGGGTGGCCGCGTTGCCCAGGCGGTGATGGTCCAGGATCTCCACCAGGTCCGCCTCGTCCAGCGACCCCAGGGCCTGCTCCGGCTCGTTGTGATCCACCAGAATCACCTTGATGCGGGGTGGGTGCAGCGCTTCGCGCTGACGGCACACGCCCACATAGCTCCCGTGCTTGTCCACCACCCAGAACTCGGTGCGCTCCTCCCGCAGGATGCGGGGCAACACATCCTTGATGCGGGTGCTGGCCTGAAACTTGGGCACGCCCGTGTCGCAGGCTTCTCGCACGGGCTGCTCCAGCAGCTCGGAGATGCGCATTTCGGCCTTGCGCGCGTGGGGCCCGATGAGCTCCCCCAGCCAGTTGAACAGGCTCAGGCCGGTGACCAGCCCGTAAGGCGTGCCGTCGGGATTGATGACCGGAGCCACGCCGCCGGTGCGGGTGGCGATGTCCCACGCCTCCCGCAGGGGCTCCTCGGGCGTGGTCGTGTTGAAGCGATGCGCGATGTTGTCGAAGCGGGGCGAGGCGTCGGTCAGAAGCAATGGGGGCTCCAGCCCCAGCCGGTTCAACACCCAGGTGGTTTGGGGATTGAGCTGGCCCGCGCGCGCGGCGATAAAGTCCGCGCCTTCGATGGTTTCTTCCAGAAACCAGGCGTAGCCCATGGCCGAGGCGATGGAGTCGGTGTCGGGATTGCGATGGCCGATGACGTAGATGACGTTTTCTTTGTGCGCCATAGGAGTTAACATTCGATGGGGTCAGGGAAAATAATCCAGCCATCTATCTTAACCCATCCTGGGGATTCCCGCCAGAAAACGCCCGTTGAACGGCATGGACGTGATACAAAAAGGACGCGGATGAACGCAGATCACAGAAAAAATCGTAACTGCTAACGCGCCTGACTGGACGCGACAAAAGACCGCCAACCCAGGCTGACACGCTGAGCCGTTTGCAGGTGGCAGGTCGCAGGTGGCAGGTCCTTTACGCAGAATGACTTGCAAACCTGACCTTCATTTGTGTTTCCTTTATTTGTGTCTTCTATCCGTGTTTC
>CAZDCN010000041.1:0-10236 GCA_964503945.1 uncultured Caldilineales bacterium | reverse complement strand
TGCGCAGATCGGCGTTGCGAAGCATCTGCGTTATCCGCGTTCCCATTTTCATCGGTATCGGCGAACCGCTCCCCACGTCAGTTTCAATCTACCCATCTCATCGTTACATTCCGGCAGTGTGTTGAAGCTGAACAGCTCCCGCTGCCGTTCATCATGCGCTCTTAACGCCGTCGCACGGCAATGGCGGAGCGCGCCGATCTTCCAGCATGGTTGGAGGGAGTGACGCCTATGGAAAGAGCAACCCAGTCCGAGCCCCCCTGGTATGTGCTCTATACCAAACCCCAGAAAGAACTTTATGTGTATGGTCTGCTGACCGACCGAGAAAAATTGACCGCATATCTGCCGGAGGTGTGGCAGAAGTTTCGCGGTCGGGTGCAAAAGCGCCCTTTGTTCCCACGTTATCTCTTCGTGCAATTGGATCTGGATGAGACGGCGGCCTCCCGCATCAACCATATACCTGGCGCTATCCGATTGGTTTCCTTTGAAGGGAAGCCGCTGCCGTTGCGCCCGGGCGTGGTGGAAGCCCTTCGCGAGGAGGTGGAGCGACTGAACGCGGCCGGGGGATTGCCCACCCAGGCGTTCAGCAAAGGCGACCTGGTGCGCCTGCGGTCGGGCCCGCTGGCGGGGATGGAGGCCGTGTTCGTGAAGCATCTGGCCCCCCACGATCGGGCCATCATTCTGCTGCGCTTCCTGGGCCAGGAGAACCAGGTGGAGATCGATCTCTCGGAGATCGAACCCAAACCCCAACGACGCCGCGGCACGCGAGGCCGCGGCCGCAAGATTCATTATAAGGACTGATGTATGAGTTACAAAGAGGTTTTACTGAACAAAATCGAACGGCATGAAGCCCGGATCGCGGTCATCGGTCTGGGCTATGTGGGCCTGCCGTTGGCCGTGGCCTTCGCCAAAAACGGCTTTCAGGTGGTGGGCGTCGATGTGGATGCGCGCAAGGTGGAGGCCATCCATCGCGGGGAATCCTATGTGAACGATGTCCCCTCGGAGGAGCTGGCCCGCTGGACCGTGGCCGCGCAGGATGGCGGGCGCATTCAGGCCACCACCGATTACGCCGCCATCGCGGAGGTGGACGCGGCCATCATCTGCGTGCCCACGCCCCTGAACAAAACCCGAGACCCCGACGTGCGTTATCTCATCGCCGCGGGGGAATCCATCGCCCGGCATCTGCACCCGGGCATGCTCATCGTGCTGGAATCCACCACCTACCCCGGCACCACCGAGGAGCTGCTGCTGCCCATGCTGGAGCAAGGGGGAAGTCAGGATCGACCCTGCCGGGTGGGGGAGGAATTCTTCCTGGCCTTCTCGCCCGAGCGCATCGATCCCGGCCGCACCGACTGGACCGTGGAGAACACGCCCAAGGTGGTGGGCGGCGTCACGCCCGACTGTCTGGATGTGGCCGCGACCCTGTATCAGCAGGCCATCGAGCGCATCGTGCCCGTTTCCTCGCCCGCGGCCGCGGAGATGACCAAGCTGCTGGAGAACACCTTCCGGGCGGTGAACATCGCCCTGGTGAACGAAGTCGCGCTCATGTGCGATAAGCTGGGCCTGGACGTGTGGGAGATCATCGAGGCCGCGGCCACCAAGCCCTACGGCTTCATGAAATTCACGCCGGGCCCGGGCGTGGGCGGTCATTGCATCCCCCTGGACCCCCACTATCTCTCCTGGAAGCTGAAGACGTTGAACTACAACGCCCGCTTCATCCAATTGGCCGGAGAGATCAACAGCGACATGCCCCGCTATTGGGTGGAAAAGGTGCAGGACGCGCTGAACGAGGCCGAGAAGCCGGTGAAGAACAGCCGCATCCTCGTGTTGGGCGTGGCCTACAAGAAAGACATCGACGATGTGCGCGAATCCCCTGCGTTGGACATCATCGCGCTGCTGAAGGAAAAAGGCGCGGACATCCGCTATCACGACCCCTACGTGCCGGAATTCGCCTATAACGGCCTCGCCCTCGCCAGCGAACCGGACCTGAACGCGGCGTTGGACGCGGCGGATTGCGTGGTCATCGCCACCGATCATTCCGTTTATGACTGGCAGGAGATCCAAGCTCGGGCCGCGCTTTTGGTGGATACCCGTCACGTCCTGTAAAATGGCTGTTTGGACTAAAAACAACACTTTTCTTTTTATCAAAAGGAGCAACTTCAAACAATGGCTGCTGTGTTAACCATGGAAGAAACCAAACTGATCGAACCGTATGGCGGGAAACTGGTGGATTTGCTGGCTCCTGCCGAGGAGCTGGATCATCTGAAGCGTTACGCGGGAAAGCTGCCCTCCATCCAGCTTTCCGAACGTTCCATCTGCGATCTTGAATTGCTGGCGACGGGGGCGTTTTCGCCTCTGGATCGCTTTATGGGTCAGCAGGATTATCAAAGTGTGTTGGACACGATGCGCCTGAGCAATGGCGCGGTCTTTCCCATCCCCATCACCCTGCCCGTGGAGCCGGGCCCGGACATCCGCCTGGGCCAGGAGATCGCCCTGCGCGACCAGAAGAACAACATCCTGGCCCTGATGACCATTGAAGAGATCTATGAATGGGACATCAACGAGGTCTCGGAAAAGGTCTTCGGCGCCACGGACCTGCGCCATCCCCTGGTGGCGGAGATGCACCGCTGGGGCAAGCTGAACATCTCCGGTCGGCTGCGTGTGTTGCAGCTTCCCCTGCGCTACGATTTCAAAGAGCTGCGCATGACCCCGGCCCAGACCCGCGCCCACCTGGCGACCTTCTCCCAGACGGGGAACGTGGTGGCCTTCCAGACCCGCAACCCCTTGCACCGGGTGCATGAGGAGCTGACCAAGCGGGCCGCGGCTTCCATCAACGGCACCTTGCTCCTGCATCCCGTGGTGGGCATGACCCGCCCGGGCGATGTGGACCATTACACCCGCGTCCGCACCTACAAAGTGCTGACCGAAAAGTACTACGAGCCGGGCAGCGTCGTTCTGGCCTTGCTGCCCCTGGCCATGCGCATGGCCGGGCCGCGCGAGGCGGTGTGGCACATGCTCATTCGCCGCAACTACGGCGCCAATCACTTCATCGTGGGCCGCGACCATGCGGGCCCGGGCAAGAACTCCAAGGGCGAGCCCTTCTATGGCCCCTACGACGCCCAGGAGCTGGCCGAATCCTTCAGCGAGGAGCTGGGCGTGAAGGTGGTGCCCTTCAAGATGCTGGTCTATCTGCCCGACGAGGATCGCTACGAAGAGGTGGACAAGCTGCCGCCCAACGCCCGCACCGCTTCCATCTCCGGCACCGAGGTGCGGGATGAGTATCTGAACAATGGTCGGGCCTTGCCCGAGTGGTTCACCCGGCCCGAGGTGGCGGAGATCCTGGCCGACAGCTACCCCGCCAAGCACAAGCAGGGTTTCACCGTGTGGTTCACGGGCCTCAGCGGTTCGGGCAAATCCACCACGGCCGAGATTTTGACCACGCTGCTGCTGGAGCATGGCCGTCAGGTCACCCAGCTCGACGGCGACGTGGTGCGCACGCACCTGTCCAAAGGCCTGGGCTTCAGCAAGGAGGACCGGGACATCAACATCCGCCGCATCGGTTTCGTGGCCTCGGAGATCGTGCGCCATCGCGGGGTCGCGGTCTGCGCCGCGGTCAGCCCCTATCGGGCCACCCGCAACGATGTGCGCAACATGGTCGGCTCCGACAACTTCATCGAGGTCTTCGTGAACACGCCTCTGGAAGTGTGTGAGGAGCGGGATGTGAAGGGGCTCTACGCCAAGGCCCGCCGCGGCGAAATCAAGGGCTTCACCGGCATCGACGATCCCTACGAGCCGCCCAACAATCCCGAGATCGTGTTGGACACCGTCAACCACACTGCGGAGGAAAACGCCCATCAGATCATCGAATATCTGAAGGAACGCGGCTTTCTGAAGAGCCTTTAATCCACCCACTATGGGAGCCGGGCGGCGACAGCGACACGCGCCGCCCGGCCTGACATACGCAGCGATATCGAGGCATGGATGATGACTCATCGAGTCGGTGGGGCGTCCCCATGCCTTTTTCGCCTGTACGGTTGGTTCTCTTGAAAAAAAGTTTTGTTTCACGCCAAGACGCTAAGGAAAATCGTAGGATTTCGCCAAGAAAATTGAAAAGAAAACTATGAAATTATTCTCATCCCTTTTCGCAAAGAAACGCCAGGATACATCCCCCCAACCCGTGGTCATCGTCTCCGGCCTGCCCCGTTCGGGCACGTCCATGATGATGAAGATGCTGGAGGCGGGGGGCATGGACCTGATCATCGACGGCATCCGGGCCGCGGACGAGGACAATCCCAAAGGCTATTATGAATTCGAGCGGGTGAAGCAGCTCGACAAGGGGGATACGGCCTGGGTGGCCGACGCCCGGGGCAAGGCGGTCAAGGTCATCTCCGCCCTGTTGGAGTATTTGCCGCCCGAGAACCGGTACAAAGTGCTGTTCATGAACCGCAAAATGCCCGAGGTGCTGGCTTCGCAACGCAAAATGCTGGAGCGCCGGGGGGAGACCTCGGACATCAGCGATGAGAAGCTGGCGGAGCTGCTGCGCAAGCACGTGCAGCAGGTGAAGTTGTGGCTGGCCCAGCAGCCCCATTTCGAGATGCTGGACCTGGATTATAACGCCATGTTGGCGGACCCCGAACCCTGGGCCGAGCGAGTCAACGCGTTCCTGGGCGGGAAGCTGGATGTGCGGGCCATGGTGGAAGTGGTGGACCCCAACCTCTACCGCAATCGGGCGGAGGCCTAGCCAATGGCTGATGGCGGACGGCAGGCCGCAGCCAGCCGGTGGCGGCTGGCCCTCATCGTTGCAGCCATTCTGTTCGGCGTATTGGCCGTGGGGCCCAGCGTGTGGGCCCGGGCGCAGCTCAACCTGTTCATGCGCGATCTCACCCGGGTGTGGACGGCGGACACGCTGATCCCCAGCCAAGATGCCTGTCCCCCCGCGGATGAAGCCATGACCGAGCGCATGGCGGCGCGGCTGGCCCGAGCCGCGGAGGCCGACCCCAACATCCTCCTGCACCAAGGGGAGCTGGCCTGCGTGCAGGGGCATCGGGCGCAGGCCCGGACGTTGTGGGAATCAGGCGCGGAGGAAGTCCCTCCCGACCCCATCACTTCCCTCTTCGCCGCCATCGCCGCATTCCCGGACCGCCAGATTATCGCTTCGCCCTATCAGAAAGCGATGGGTCAGTATGGCTCTGGGCGGGGAAGGAGAGAAGAGCGTCAGGAAGATATTCCCACTGCCATCGATTGGTATGAGTTTTCCCTGGCCTATGCCCCTTCGGGAGCCACTGCCGGGAAGCTGGCCGCGTTATACCGGCAGCTGGGCCGTGATGCTTCGGTCGAGGAGGTGTGGCAGCGCCTGCAGTCCTCGTTTTCATCTGAATCGGCCGAGTATTGGTGGGCGCTGGGGCAGATGGCGGAGCAGCAAAAGGATTGGGAAGCTGCGGCGAGCGCTTATCAGAAAGCCGCGGCATTGGCGGCAGGCGAGGATGCGTTCAAATACTTTTTGCGGGAAGGGTTGATGTGGCTGCGGGCGCGTGATTTCGAGAAAGCCGCAGCGGCTTATCAGCAGGCCATTGGCCAAAAACCGGACAAGGTGGATGGTTATCTGGGCATGGGGCACGTCTTCCGTTATCAAAAGCAATATGCTCGGGCTGTTCCCTGGTATGAAAAGGCCATCGAGGCGGCGCCCAACCATTATGCAGCTTATTACTATCTGGGGACCATGGCCCGCGAACAAGGGGATTATGAGCAAGCGGTGGCCTATTTCGATAAGGCGCTGGCCCGAAATCCCCGGCACGCCGATTCGTTCTATCAAAAGGCGCTGGCGCTGGACGCCATGGGGAAGCGTGAGGCCGCGCTGAAAATCCTGGATGAAGCCATCGGTCTAACCAAAAAACCGCCGCCAAGCTGGCTGGAATTGCAGGATAACTGGCGGCGCTATCCAGACAAAGCTTCGGACCCCGCGTGGTTATGGCGGCAGGGCCGGGAAGCGGAAGCGGCCCGGGACTGGGCCAAGGCCGAGTCCTATTACAAACTGGCCGCGGAGATGGCCCGCCCCGAGGACGCTTATCCCTATCTTTTGCAGCAGGCCCGGATGCTGCAGCGCCTGGGTCAGGAAGCGAGCGCACACAATCTGTTCCTGCGTCTCACCCAGCAATATCCGGATCGGGTGGATGGCTATCTGGCGTTAGGGCATGAGGCCCGTCGGCAGGGCGATTGGGAGACGGCCCGGCAGTGGTATGAACGGGCGCGGCAAGTCGATCCCAAAAACCACCTCCCTCTGCTCTATCTGGGGATGGTCGCCCGCAACCAGGGAAATAACGACCAGGCCTTGGATTATTTCAACCGGGCGCTGGCGCTGAAGCCCGACCTGCCCGACCTGTTGTATTCCAAGGCCGTGACGCTGGACGCTCTGGGACGGCGGAGCGAAGCCGCGCCTGTGCTGGATGACGCTATCGCCAATCATCCTTCGCCGCCGCAAAGCTGGCTGGACCTGCAGAGCCAATGGCGGAAGTATCCCACCCACGCACAGGACCCTGCCTATTGGGGCGAACAGGCTCGGAAGGCCGAGAAGGCGGGGAATTTTGAGGAGGCTCTGCGGCTGTACGAGAAAGCCGTCTCTCTGGCTCAGGGCGAGGACGCCTACCCCTACTGGCTCAAAATCGGCCGGCTTCGCATTCGGACGCGCGATGACGAAGGCGCGGCCGAGGCTTATAGTCAGGCCCTGGCTTTGAACGATGACGCCATCGAGCCCTACATCGGCATGGGCGAAAGCTACCGGTATCGAAAAGATTACGCCCAGGCGGAGACGTGGTATCGCCAGGCCTGGGAGCGCTTCCCGGACGACTTTCGTCCGCCCTATTACCTGGGCGTCGTGTTCTACAGCCAGAAACGCTACGAAGAGGCCCTGACCATGCTCGATGACGCTCAGGCGAAGCATCCCGAAAGCCCCTGGATCGCGTATTATCGGGCAGTGACCTTGCGGGCCCTGGGGCGGGATGACGAGGCCATCAAAAGCCTGGAGCAGGCCATCGATTTATCGGCCAACCCGCCCGAAAGCTGGCTCAATCTATTGGATCAATGGAGAAGCTCATGAATGAAACCCCCTCGCCTCGGGTCGCGGTCATCGGCTGCGGCTATTGGGGCAAGAACCTGGTGCGGAATTTCCACGCGCTGGGCGCGCTGGCCATGGCCGCGGACGCCACGGAAGCAGGACGGGCCAAGGCCCGGGCGCTGGCTCCGGAGGTTCCCGTTATGGAAGCTATCGAGGACGTTCTGGCTTCCGATGTGGATGGCGTGGTCATCGCCACGCCCGCGGAGACCCATTACGCGTTGGTCAAACGGGCGCTGATGGCGAACAAGGACGTGTTCGTGGAAAAACCCATGGCCCTGACGTATGAGCAGGGGCGGGAGTTGGTGTTGCTGGCCCGAGCCCGGGAGCGCATCCTGCTGGTGGGGCATGTGCTGGAATATCATCCCGCCATCGTCAAGCTGCTGGCCTTGATGGAGGAGGGGGAGCTGGGCAAGGTGCGCTACATCTACTCCAACCGTCTCAGCCTGGGCAAAATCCGCCGGGAGGAGAACATCCTGTGGAGCTTCGCGCCCCACGACATCGCGGTCATCCTGCGCCTGACCGGCGGCATGCCCTTCCAGGTGTCGGCCACGGGCGGGGCCTATGTGCAGCCCAACATCGCGGATGTGACGGTGACGAATCTGCTGTTCGACAACGACGTGCGCGCGCATATCTTCGTCTCCTGGCTGCATCCCTTCAAAGAACAGCGGCTGGTGGTCATCGGCTCCAAGAAGATGGCCAGCTTCGATGATGTGTCCAAGCGTCTGGTGCTGTACGATCAGCGGGTGGAGTGGCGAGAAGGGCAGCCCGTGCCTGTGAAGGGCGAGGGCGAGTTGGTGGCTTTTGCCGATGACGAGCCGTTGCGGTTGGAGTGTGAGGCTTTTCTGGACGCGATAGCCACCCGAGAGCCGCCCGTCACCCGCGGGGAGAGCGGGCTGCGGGTGCTGCGAGTTTTGCAGGCGGCGCAGCGCTCCCTGGTCACCCATGGCGAGCCGGTGCGCCTGCCCATGGAAGGAGTGGAACTATGGTAGAACGAGCCTATTTCGTACACCCCACCGCGGTGGTGGATGAGGGCGCGCAGATCGGCGCGGGCACGCGCATCTGGCATTTCAGCCACATCATGCCCACGGCCCGCATCGGCGAGGGCTGCAACCTGGGCCAAAACGTGTTCGTGGACAACAACACGGTCATCGGCAACCGCGTGAAGATACAGAACAACGTGTCGGTGTACAACGGCGTCATCCTGGAGGATTACGTCTTCTGCGGCCCGTCCATGGTCTTCACCAACGTCATCAACCCCCGCAGCGAGATCGAGCGCAAGAGCGAGTTCAAGCAGACCCGGGTGCGGCGGGGCGCGACCATCGGCGCCAACGCCACCATCGTCTGCGGCGTGACCATTGGCCGCTATGCGCTCATCGGCGCCGGCGCGGTGGTGACGACCGATGCGCCCGACTATGCCCTGATGGTGGGGGTGCCCGCCCGGCAGGTGGGCTGGATCAGCCGCCACGGGCATCGTCTGACGGAGCAGGACGGGGATGGCAACTGGGTGTGTCCGCAAAGCGGCTGGCGCTACCGCGAGGTGGAACCGGGCGTGCTGCGCTGTCTGGATTGGCCCGAAGATGAGCCGTTGCAGGAGGAACGATGAACGAGAAAGATGCCCTGAATCTGACCGAAGACCGGTTGGTAAGGGAACAACGTTTTCATGATGAGCGTTTTTCTGGAGACGATGACCTGCGGCAAGGCGCCCGCAAATTTTACGTTGTCAATCAGCATGTCCGGGAGCGTTATTTCGAGATCGTCGCTCAACACGGCGCGGGCAAAGCCCTCCTGGAGTATGGCTGTGGTTCGGGAGGCAGTATAGAACGCTGGCAAGCTTGCGGCGTGGACTCGGTGACGGGCATTGACATCTCGCCCGAAGGCATCAAAAAAGCTCGGGTGCGCGCGAAGGCTCTGGGTTTACCGGCCGCTTTTTTCGTGATGAACGCGGAGCAGACCGAGTTTGCGGATGACGCCTTCGATATCGTCGTGGGTGCCGGAATCCTTCATCATCTCGATCTGAACAAAGCCTATGCAGAATTGCGGAGGATCCTGCGCCCTGGCGGACATGCGGTGTTCATCGAGCCCTTGGGCCACAACCCGCTCATCAATTTCTATCGGGCGCGAACGCCGCAGATGCGGACCGCGGATGAACACCCCCTTCTCATGTCCGATCTGACCTTGCTCCGGCGGTTTTTCCATCATGTGGACTTGGAGTTTTATGGATTATTTACGCTGGGCGCAGTCCCCTTTCGCAAAACGCCTTTATTCGGCGCCGCGTATCGCTTCTTGAAGGCTGTAGATGCCCTGGCGTTGCGAGCGCCGGGGCTGCAACGTCATGCCTGGACGGTGATCATGCACGCGAGTTCGCCGAGGAAAGCGTGATGGGAGCAGGTTGATTTATGGTTGAGCGCGCGCGTCACGCGTATCGAGACATGCTTTTGCGCCTGCGAGGCGGCAGTTTTCTGGGCAATGTGTTGATCCTGGCGGGAGGCACAGGGATCGCTCAAGTCCTTGTGGTCATGGCCACGCCTCTGTTGACGCGCATCTATTCGCCCGAAGACTTTGGCGTGCTGACGGTTTTCATTTCGATGTTGGGATTGTTGATCGTCATCTCGGCGCTGCGGTATGAGATCGCCATTCCCCTGCCCGCATCCCCATCCTTCGCCATCAATCTCACGGCATTGAGCGCTGTGATTTTGCTGGGGATGACCGGGATACTCGGCTTGCTCGTCGCCGCGTTCGGCGCGGATCTGGCGTCCGTGCTCTCTGTTCCCCAACTAACGCCTTATCTCTGGCTGATTCCTCTGGGCATGTTCACCGGCGGCGCTTTTCAGATTCTGAGCTATTGGCATATTCGCGAAAGGCGCTTCAAGCATCTGACCCAAGCCAAGGTGGGCCAGAGCGCGTCCATGGTCGGTGGACAATTGCTCATGGGATGGATGAACTGGAGCGCGGTGGGGCTGGTGGGGGGGTATGTGCTTGGGCGGGTGATGGCCGGCGGCATGTTGTTCTACGATTTGATACGATCGAGTCGCGGGCTGTTGGCTGAAATCAGCGTGACCAATATCAAGCTCGTTGCATCCCGCTATCGTCGATTTCCTCTGCTCTCAAGCTGGTCGGCGCTGCTAAAT
>CAZDCN010000040.1:0-10307 GCA_964503945.1 uncultured Caldilineales bacterium | reverse complement strand
TTAAACTGATGGACGATACGCATTACGCAGTACGGAATACGCACCCATTTTCATCTTTATCGGCGCGCCGTCGCTAAGGGCATCTGTTCCGGGATAAAACCGCTGACCGGAAGGCCACAAAGTCTACATGCCCATGCCAGGCGCAAGGGGATAAGTGAATACGCCCATGGTGGGAGAGGGAGCGGAGATGTCGTTGGCAGAATTTTTGCCACGCACTTCATAGAAGAAGGCGCCGGGATGGGCCGCAACGCCTGCATCGCGCCAGGGGCTTTGTTGGGGCGTGTCGTACAGATATTGGATGGGAGGCGTGAAATCAGGCTGGTCGCTGCGGTAGACGCGGTAGGAGAGCGCGGGATCGTCGGGCCAGGAGAGGACGACGTCATCACCGTCCAGGGTGATGGTCGGGATGGGCGCGTCGGGCGGGGTGACGGGGGCGGCGTCCGGGGCCAGCAGCCAGACGCGTCCCATGCTGCCGCGGTCGCCGATGGCGATGCGGTTGCGTTCGGGCCAATAGCGCAAGGTGATGAAATCCCGGTCAGACGCAACCAGGGTCTCCCATGCGTCCGAATCGAGGTCCGAGGTGCGAAGGATTCGGTTGTCTTCGGTGGGGAGATAGAGGCGGTTTTGCGCATCCACTGCGAAGGGATTGTAGACCCAGTCCTGAGCGCGAAAGTCGGGAAACACATGGACTGTGACGGTGCCGTCCGCTGCCAGGGCGAGGATGCCATCACCCAAGGAGGAGAGGGCGATAAGCTGGTCGTTGAAGATGGCCAGGCGGGCGCGGCAGTTGGTGTAGCCACTGAATTCGGGGAGACGCGTCCAGGTGGTTCCGCCGTCTGCACTTTCCGCCAGACCGCAAGGACTGTCGAGAGCGTCATTCCACACGACATAAAGTTTATCGTGGAAGGGAATGATGTCATAAGTGCGATAGTCACCCACGCCCGCGTCCCTGTTGGCCATGCGTTCCCAGCTTTTGCCCGCATCCTGGCTGCGAAAGACTTCGCCCGTCCAAGTCTCATAATCGCCCAGGTGCGAACTGACTGCGGCGTATAGGCCCGCGGGCGTGGAATCTAGCGCCCATGTGTGGATGACGTTGGGCAGGTTTCGATGTTTGGTCATCGTTTCTGCGGTGGGGTCATAAACGTACGTGTTGCCCCAATCCCACTGGCTTCCGCCCGGCTCCGCGGGGTCGGTGGGGTCGGGCCCAGGGATGTGGATGAGGGGTTGGCTCCAGTCGGGCGTCATGTCGATGAAGCCCTGCTCGCTGGGCTGATAGACGGCACTAAGGGCGCGGTTCTGAAAGTGGGCGAAGAGGGAGCCGTTGGTTTCCGCGGGACGGGCCGCGCCGAAACCGAGATAGATCGTCTCATCCCAGGGCAGAAACGCGTAACTTGCAAAATAAGCCGGGTCTGTCTCCTGGCCGGTGTTGGTCTCGAACCAACCTGCATAGTCACAGCCAGGCGCCAGTTCTTGCAGGTTGTGGACGGGGGGAGCGGGCGGGGCCGTGAGTGGGCAGTCCGCGGTCGCCTCCGTGGGCTGGCGCAGGGGCGTGGCCGTAGGGCGGACGGACGTGGACCGTGGGCCGGGCGCTGGGGTGGCGGTTGGGGGCTGATTGCCACATGAAACCAGCAGAAAGGCGAGGAGCAGGCCGAGGTATGCCGTTTTCATGGCGAAGGGGCGTGGTTGCGAGGGAGGGATGGGAGTAGCAGTGTATGGGCGTGAGGGTGTGTGCGGGCGCAGTTCCGGGCATGGGGCGCGGTTCGAGGCCCGAAGGCTTCAGCTTCGAGCGCTGAGCGCTTTTTCAATTGGTAGGGGCGAGAAGATAGGGTAAAATGGCCCGATGATGAAGAGGATTGTCACATACTTCCCATCACTTTTCAAATCTCACCCGAAGACCATCCTGGCGTTGGGGTTGTTACTGACGCTTTTGGGCAATGCGCTGTTCTTCGGGATGTTCTCCCGCGCGCTGGCTCGGCCAACGGATTCTGGCCCGGTGCTCTGGCTCTGGTCGGGCGCGGTGACGCCGGCTTCGGTTCGAGTCAACGCCCATCTCGATCGGTCTAGCAGTCAGGTGCGGCTGGCGGTGAGCCCTAACCCCGATCTCTCCAATCCAATCTACTCCTCCAGCGCGGTGGCCGACGCGAGCAACGGCAACACAGTTTCGCTCAGCGTCAGCGGACTGACCCCCGACACCGATTACTTTTACGCGGTGGAAGTGGACGACGCACTGGACGCCTCCAGGCAGGGACGTTTTCACACCTTTCCCACCGGTCCGGCATCCTTCCGTTTCGCGTTCGCTGGCGACGCGGAGCGCGGCTCGAATCGGCCTGTGTATGATGTCATTCGCGGTGAGAACGCGCTCTTCTTCCTGAGTCCGGGCGATTTTTTCTACGCCGACATCGCTACGAACGATATCGATCTCTATCGCCAGGCCTATTTCGACTCCCTCACTGCGTCTCGTCAGCAAGCCCTCTATCAATCCCTGCCCGTGGTCTATGTGTGGGATGATCACGACTTCGGAGCCAATGATTCCGACAGGACGTCTCCCTCGCGCGAAGCCGCGCGGTTGGCCTATCAGGAGAATGTCCCTCACTATCCTTTGCCCGACCTGCCCGCAGACCATCCCGACTGCGCCTACGCCGATCCCAACGCCTGCCGCAGCATCAATCAGAGCTTCGCGGTGGGCCTGGTTCGCTTCATCCTCACCGATTTGCGCTCCGAGCGCGATCCCAAAACCCAAACGGATGATGCATCTAAGAGCATGATGGGGCCGGTGCAGAAACAATGGCTCAAAGATCAATTGCTGGCGGCTCGGGATAATAACGAACTTATCTTTTGGGTGAGCTCCGTACCCTGGGTGGAGGACGCGACCCCGGGATCGGATCGGTGGGGCGGCTATGCAACCGAGCGGGAGGAGCTTGCCAACTTTATCCGGGACAATGGCATCCAGAACCTGATCATCCTGGCGGCGGATGCGCACATGCTGGCCCTGGATGACGGCAGTCACAGCGACTACGCCTCGGGCGGGGGCGCGCCCCTGCCCGTGATGCACGCGGCCGCGTTGAACCGGGGCGGTTCGGTCAAGGGCGGGCCCTACAGTCACGGCGCCTACGCCAATCCCTCATCGCTGGATGGGCAGTACGCCGTGGTGGAAGTGACCGATACGGGCGGGATTGTCTGTGTGAGCTACACGGGCAAGCGCCTGCCCGACGGCGCGTCTATGCCCGTGACCATCCTCGCCTGGAGCGCCTGCACCCAACCGGTCGCGCCCGATCCCGCCATCTCGCTGTTCGGACGCGATGTCACCTTGCGCTGGACCGATGACCCGGCCAACTGCCGCTACCAGGTCTTCCGTTCTCCCACACCCTACTTCGATCCGACTTCGCTCGCTCCCGCGGCCGAGGTGCAATCTCCCACCGACCCGCCCGAGGTCACCTTTGCGGGCGATGGCGGCGACCCCGCGATAAACACCTACTATCAGGTGCGGGCGCTGACCTGCCTCAATGCTCAGACCGGGGACGCCATCCAGCAAGGGGAATTCGATTTCCCATTGACGCCGGGGAGGGATGGCTAATATAACACAATCTTGCCAACCAAGTTTGAAGGGAAATCACGCCATGGGCCATCAGCGGCGGCGTATGGCGCAGTGGAGTGCATATCAGGCCGTCATGGGCGGGGGCTCTTCGAGGGGCGCGAGGGCTTCATCCTCTTCTTCTTCGCTGAGCAAATAAGTGAATAGCTTGGAGCCATGGCGGTTCAAGTTCTGAATCATACTCAGCAAGTCCTCGGGCGCAAGATGTGACCGTGGCGATTCGCCCGGATGCTCCTGCACCCATTTCTGCAGGTCCGTTGCGTAATCGAAGATAGAGGCCAGATCCATGGGATAGCGTTCGGGGTGGACCCCGATCCAATGCACCGGACCGATGCGGGAAGCAATGCGTTCCCAAGCCAGGGCCAGGGGCAGGTCGGGCGTTTTCGTGAAGTTCGCCAGCAGGGAGATGACCACGGGCAGGTTCTTGGGGATCATGGGCGTCATTCGGGTGAAGAACTCCAGGCTGTCCTGGGTATTGAATGGAAGCCACAGGGGCAGTAGATCGGCCCGTAGCGCCGCGGTGGGGTTAATCTGACTGAAACATTCCACCAGCAAGCCATTGATCATCCGATCGTGCAAGCGACTCTCCCATAGATAAGCGGTATAGGCCAGGGCGCTGAAGTCCTCGGGATGATAGCCATGCAGCGCCCGGAATTCATATTCGTGGGCCTCGGCGAATTCCTTGACGCTCTCCCGAAACGGGGGTAAACTGCCCCATTCCGACTCTCGGGTCTCCTGCAGTTGGTCATCCAAGTGGGGCAGACGCCAACCGCCCCGATGATTGCTTTTTTGTTGCGCCAGCCACTCATCCAATACAGGCGAGCCTTGCAGGAATTCCTCATCGGTGAATCCCCCCAGACCGCCCACCTGGAACCAATGGCGGTCGCTGATCCGGTATTGTCGCCAGGAGAACTCGTTATCGACATAAAATATTACGCCGCCAGGCGCAAGATGCCGTTGGATGAAGCTTTGATAGGCCGTGGGCAGGGTCAGAAGCTTGAGCCGGATGTGGTTGACCTCCTCGACCAAAAAACGATCATGGACCGGATCGTAATGGTTGACGGCCAGCAGGTCCGGGTTTTGGCTGAGGATGGGGGCGATGAGTTCGCTGCCGCGGCGTTCGTAAGCGGAAACATCGTCAGGGTGGGAGCGGTGCGCGAAACTCAGGAGGAAGTAGGCAGGGAGGAAGGGCGCGCCCAGCAACGCGGCCAGGTAAGCGACGCCGCCATTGGGCGCGCCGATGAGGATGGCGGGGTAGCCGATCTTACCTTCGATGTGCTCGTAATGGGCCACGGTCTGCCGCGCCAGTCCTTCGGTTTTCACATACCGGGCTAGATTGGCATCAAGCGCACGTTGTTGCACCTCCCGGGCGATGAGCTTCTTCACCAGCGGTTCGGGCAGGCGTGAGGCCAACTGGGCCAGCCTTTTCTCTGTGGTCGTCCCCTGCTGCGGCACATGCCAGGCATCTTTCAGAGCGGCCACAACCGCGCGCAATGTGGCCGCGGAACTGGATTCAGGCGCTTCCCGGATGCGTGAATAGGGCATTTCGAACTCCCAACGATGCGGAAAAGGAATGAAGTGGTGGCGTTGTTGAAGGGATTATAACATAAACGCAAAGTTTGGAAAATTGCGAAAAAGAAACAGCCCCGCCGACGCCGTTGTCGGGGGGCTGTTCTGAAAATAAAAAGAACACGGATGAACACGGAAAAACACGGATAATTTGTTAAAAAATCTGTGTCCGAAGGCAGTTGTCAATCCGTGTCCTCATTTTTCTCCTTATCGGCGCACAAGGGCTCATGGCATCTGTTCCGTCAGTAACCCACTGATGAGGGGCGCCACGGATAGAGCACACCAATGGAGACAACGCAACTGACAGTCAGGTTTGCAGGCTCAAGCCCATGTCTGGTCTCTGGCTTACTCGCACTCCATGGTGGCGATGAAGGCGGCCAGAGTGTTGATTTCCTCGGTGGTGAACAAGTCGCCGAAGTTCTGAGGCATGATGTTGGCTGGAAAATTCTCGGCGATTTCAGCATTAGGGTCGTTGATGGCCTGACGGATGAATGCCAGGTCAATCTTGCCCGCCTGATACTCCTTTGCCACCCCGCACCATTCGGGGCCCAGATCTCCCAGCGCGCTCTGAATGCCAGCGATGGTGTGGCAGCCCGCGCAGCCGCCTTTCTTCACCAGCGCGACCACCGCTGCCATGTCAGGCTTCTCGGGCGGGATTTCATCTCCCATGTCCGTCTTTTCCTCCCCACCTTCCCTCGATTTGTTCTTGGCCTTTTCGCTCATGCTCGCGTTGCTAACTGGGGGCGGCGGGCCTGCAGGCGGGATGGGGGCGACCGGGAAGGTGTAGACGAAATCGTTAGAGCGGACTGCGCCGTGGCAGGCCACGCAGCCCGCGGGCTGGCCTGCGGCCTGGATGGCGCCATCGGGTCCGAATTTGACGAAGAACCAGTCGCCTTCAGAAGGCGCAAAATCCTTTTCTTTGACCATGACGGTGATGGCAGCCAGGGTCTTGTCTGGCATGTAGTTTTCCTTCACCAGGATCGCGCCGTCGGGGAAGGCTCCGGGTTTGCTTTCCAGAGTGTTGAAGGCGGCTTCATTGAGATAGGTGGTGAGCAGCATGCCGTGAGGACCCTGCCCGGCGTACAGTTCACCCTTGCCGGGGACCAGAATCCAGTTGTTCTGATAATCCGCATCTTGCAGTTTCTGCCACAGGTTCGCTGCTTTTTGCGTGATGGCGTCGTTGGTCTCCACTTGGGGCGGCGTGATAGGAGCGACCGGGAAGGTGTAGACGTAGTCATTGGAGCGGACTGCGCCATGGCAGGCCACGCAGCCCGCGGGGGAGCCCGCAGCCTGGACAGAGCCATCGGGCCCGTATTTGGCGAAGAACCAATCGTTGTGGTCGGGGTCGAACCCGGGTTTCTTCAGCATCACCGTGATGGCAGCCAGGGTCTTGTCGGGCATGTAGTTTTCCTTCACCAGGATCGCGCCGTCGGGGAAGGCTCCGGGTTTGCTTTCCAGAGTGTTGAAGGCGGCTTCATTGAGATAGGTGGTGAGCAGCATGCCGTGAGGACCCTGCCCGGCGTACAGTTCACCCTTGCCGGGGACCAGAATCCAGTTGTTCTGATAATCCGCATCTTGCAGTTTCTGCCACAGGTTCGCTGCTTTTTGCGTGATGGCGTCGTTGGTCTCCACTTGGGGCGGCGTGATAGGAGCGACCGGGAAGGTGTAGACGTAGTCATTGGAGCGGACTGCGCCATGGCAGGCCACGCAGCCCGCGGGGGAGCCCGCAGCCTGGACAGAGCCATCGGGCCCGTATTTGGCGAAGAACCAATCGTTGTGGTCGGGGTCGAACCCGGGTTTCTTCAGCATCACCGTGATGGCAGCCAGGGTCTTGTCGGGCATGTAGTTTTCCTTCACCAGGATCGCGCCGTCGGGGAAAGCGCCAGGCTTGCTTTCCAGGGTGTTAAAGGCGGCTTCGTTGAGATAGGTGGTGAGCAGGAGGCCGTGGGGACCCTGTCCGGCGTAGAATTCGCCCTTGCCCGGGACTAGGCTCCAATTCCCTCGATAGTCCGCGTCCTGGAGCCTTTGCCAGAGGTCGGCGGCTTCTTTCTGTTCGGGCGTCATGGCTTCCTGAGTGGGCGCGGTTGTGGCTATGGGCGGAACGGGAGTGGCTGTGGGCGGAAGGGGCGTGTTCGTTGGGGGGATCGGCGTGTCGGTCGGGCGCGCTGAGGTGTTCGCAGGCTGTTGTGTGGGTTGGGGGGCGGCCTGACCACCGCATGCCGTCACCAACAGCCCCAAGAGCAACAATGTAAACATGACAATTAACCATCGTTTCCTATGCATAAGCATCTCTCCTTATTGTATTAGTGTTTTTAGTGTGGTGGATGAATGATCGTTGCCTCACCTTAACATGGGATGAGAGCGCATCGAAGTAAGATTTTTTACGTAACACCCGCAAAATAGGGTATAATCCTGCCTTGTATGGATTTGAAAGATGTCCAGGCGAACTGGAACCGTTTCGGAGAAACCGATCCCTTCTGGGCTGTGCTGGCCTGGCCCGGCATGGAGGAAGGACGGTGGGATGTGGACGCGTTCTTCGCCACCGGCCGGGACGAGATCGCTCAGGTGATGGCTTACATTGAGAGCCTGAGTGTGGAACTGGGACGGGCCTCCGCTCTGGATTTCGGCTGCGGTGTCGGACGTTTGACTCAGGCCCTGGCACAACATTTCGACCAGGTCCATGGCGTTGATATCAGCGAGGCCATGCTCTCCCTGGCCCGGGAGCTGAACCAGGCCGGGGAGCGCTGTCAGTATCACCTCAACCCCCGCGACGATCTCTCTCTCTTCCCCGATGATTTCTTTGATTTCATCTACTCCAACATCACTCTGCAGCACATGCCGCCCCGCTACGCCCGCGGCTACATTCTCGAATTTTTACGGTTGCTCAAACCGGGCGGTCTGGCCGTTTTCCAGGTTCCTTCTCGTCCCAAAAGCCTTTTGCAACGGGCCTTACAGCCTATCAAACCCACCGCGGTCTGGCGCTGGTACCAAAAATTGCGCTATGGCGACAGGCCTGTGATGAACATGTATGGCATTCCACGCGGTCGCGTCGTCCACCTGGTGGAATCTCACGGCGGCTGCATCCTCGATGTCCAGTCCGATGACCAGGCGGATGCAGCCTGGGAGAGCTACCGTTACGCCATGCTCAAGCCTGTTTCGTAAATAGGCCTCACGCAAAGTTGTTCTAAATTTTGTCAAGAGGTTTTTTGAGACGGAATAGCGCTGATTCCGACGCACATTAACAACCGAATAGCGAATCGCCGCGATTTCAGGCCATACAAGGCCGGACGACGTCAGGCAGAATCGATTTGACGCCGCCTGGAATCTAGCGATAAAATACTCTTCGCATGGAGGGCGAGATGTCTGGGTGCGCCGCCCTTCCAGAAAGTGAAAGTCGTTAGCTTTGACGATACTTACGACGCTGTTTGCGAAGGCTCTCGGGCACCTGGAACCGTTCAAGGATCAGGGCTCGAGAGTCTTCCTTTGAGACAGGGTTGCCCTCGAGGTCTCTGAGCTGATAGGGACGTCGGTCACGCAACACGGCATAGATACGACGGGCCAGATGCGAGGCTACGGCGCAGACAGACTGCGTGTGGTGTTTTCCCTGGTCGACCATCTGGGTGTAATAGATGGCGGCGAGCTGGACATCCCATTGGCGAGCCACCTCGGCATTTTGGTAGAGGGTGGCCTTGACCAGATTCGGCCCTTGCTTGCTCAGGCGCATGTGCGGCCGACGGGCGTCTCCGCTTTGGTCGCTGCGCGGGACCATGCCGGTCCATTGGGCAAAGGCGTCGCCATTGCGAAACCGTGCGATGTCCAGGATAAAGCTGTGATAGATGGCGGCGCTGCGCGGGCCAATGCCCTGAAAAGAGAGCAGGGGGTCATCTGGGAAGAGCTGGTGATAAAGGGGCAGGAAATGCTCTTTGACCAGCGTGGTGCGTTCCTGAGTCACCCAAGCCATCCGGTCGAGTTCTCTGGCAATGAGCTGGGCCAGGTGGTCGTAGCCCACAGCTGTTGCGTCTTGATAGAGCGCTTGCATGGCTGCGGCGCGGGCTACCCACCGAGAAATCCAAGAGGCGTCGGCATCAGGATAGGCTTCTTGCAGGCGCAGCGTCAGCCAGTCTGCGCCGTAGGCGGTCACGGTCCAGGGATCATAGAAATTCCGCCATACCCATTCCTGATAGCGAGCTGGAACTAGCTGACGCCATCCGCCCCAGGCCCACTGGTTATAGGCTTGCAGGCGAAGCTGGATGCTGGTTTGAAACCGCACCAGACGTTGTAATTCCCGCCCCATCCGTTGCAATGCCAGCAGGTTTCCGGAGACAGGCGTCCAGGGGATCAGCTTCTGCGGAGGCAAGGAGGCGTACATGGTGGCCAGCGTCATGCTGTCCAGTCGGTCACTGCGGGCATAAGGCCAGCTCGCCTTCCGCTGAGCTTTCGTGTACCGACCATTGATGCGATAGACCGTGGCGCCATGTCGGTGAAAGAAAAGTCCCACAGGATGCCAACTCATGCCCGTGGCCTCCATCATGACCACCACACGCACCTCCGTCGCATCCTGACAGGCCCGTTCCAGCACGCGGCTCATGTCTTTATCTCGGGTGCGGAAACGCATCCCTTTGACCAAAAAACGTTGCTGGGCCGGAGCATAGATGGCTGCCGTGTGGGCCGCTTGCACGGCAAGATCAATGCCAATCACTCGTACTTCCATGCGTTTTTCCTCCTGTGCATGTGTAAATGAATAACATCTTGACACGCCGCCTCTTGCGTCAGACTGTCGCGTTGACCCGTACACGTCGCTCCCACCCAGCCTTGTGCTTCATACGAGGCGAGGCGTAAAAACCTCCCTCAATGTTCCAAAACGGGTCGCATTGGGGATGTCGTCCGAACGACAAACTTTGCGTCGAGGCAGCCTTCGGCTCCTCACTCGCCTTCAGCCGACGCTTCAGACGGCTCCCTTTATCATACCCGTTCGGCGGCGATTCGCTATTCTTTGGTTGTTAATGTGCTCTCTTTCAATATACAAGCCGCCAAGGCGCAAAGGAAAAAAGAGACAAAGAAAAGCAGGTTTGCAGGTGGCAGGTGGCAAGTGGCAAGCCAACTTGCGCAGCTTCACCTGCGACTTGCGACCTGCGACTTGCGACCG
>CAZDCN010000039.1:0-10365 GCA_964503945.1 uncultured Caldilineales bacterium | reverse complement strand
TGCTTTGGAGGATGAACGGGATGTGCAATTCGTGCGTGAAAGATGGAATGAATTAAAGGAGCGCTATTTGCGAAAGGCGGAATGATATGGACCGTCCGTCGAAAGCGTTGGAACCCTTGTGGGAACCTGTAAAGATTGTGCTGGAAATTATCACTGATTTCGATGATCAAGGGATGATCATAGGGGGTGTGGCGGCAAGTATTTTGGGCAAACCGCGATTTACCGCAGATGTGGACGCTTTGATTTTGATTTCTATAGCCCATATCTCCGAATTGGTGACGTTGGCGGAACGTAAGGGTTTAAAGCCGCGTATTTCCAATGTTGTCGAATTTGCCCAAAAAAATCGTGTAGTGCTCTTGACGCACCCCGATAGCGGTATTCATGTGGATATTGTTTTGGGATTGCTTCCATTTGAAATCGAAGCTGTTGAACGCGCTCAAGAATATGATCTAGGGACGCTGCGGGTGCGGTTGCCTTCTCCAGAGGATTTGGTGATTCTCAAAGCATTAGCGCATCGCCCGAAAGATATGATTGATATCAAGGCGATCGCGGCGATGCATCCGCGCCTGGACAAAGAACGGATTTATTTTTGGGTGCGGCAATTCGCTGACTTGTTGGAAGTGCCGGAGTTATTGTCTGATTTAGAAGCGATTTTGGAAAAAACGCGTTAACCAACCATGCGTTCCCTTCTCGGCATCTTCTTCGCACTCCTCATCGCCGCCCTGGCCCAAAAAGGGCTGGGTGAAGGCCAGGTCAACGCGGGCTGGGCGTTGTTTTTGCTGGCGGGGGCCGCGTTCGCCTGGTTTGCCGCGGGCCCGCGGGCCTGGCCCCAACTGCCCCCGCGCCGCGGCTGGGATCGCTTGGGGTGGGGGACGGCGCTGGCCGGAGCCGCGCTGGTGGGGGTGGCCAGCCTGGGGGGCTTCGCCCGGGAGCAGTACGGCGGCTGGGCCTTGTGGCTGTGGCTGAGCGGCCTGGCCCTCTTCCTCGCAGGCGTATGGATGGACGATCCCTCGCCCGACCCGGAGGCTGAGGCCCGAGCCGACGCGCCTTGCTACGCGGGCGTCTTGCACCGCCGTTGGCTCCTCCTGACTCTGGCCCTCATCCTGGCCGTGGCCATCTTCGCCCGCTTCCACGCCCTGGATCTCTACCCCCACGGGCTGCAATCGGATGAGGCCAACAATGGTTTGGATGCACTGAAATGGCTGGGCGGGGCAAGTTGGACGCCTTACGCCGAGACCAACGAGGGCCAGGCCACCCTGTTCACCTGGATCATCGCCCTCTACATCCGGCTTTTCGGCCAGAGCGTCCCCGCCATGCGCATGGTTTCGGCCACCGCAGGCGCGCTCACCGTGCTCGCCTTCTACGCCCTGGCCCGCGAGCTCTACGACCAGCGCATCGCTCTACTCTCCGCCGCGTTGCTGGCCGCGGATCGCTGGCACGTTACCTTCAGCCGCATTGTCTACGAGCTCATTCTCGTGCCCCTGGTCCTGAGCCTGCAAGTGTGGCTCCTCATCAAAGCGCTGAAGTCGGGACGGAGGCGGTGGTGGGCGCTGTCGGGGGTGATGCTGGCCTTGGGGCTAAACACTTACACGGCTTACCGGGTCATTCCCTTCTTCATGCTGGCCTATTTCGTCTATTGGTTGATCACGCATCGGCAACGCTGGCGGCGGGATTTGGAGGGCATGGGCGTTTTCCTGGCGGGAGCAGTCTTGGCCGTGGCCCCCCTGGCCGCTTACGTCATCCATCACTGGAACATCTTCCTTATCCGCATGAACCGCATCTCCGTATTTCGGGATGTGGAGGCCGTGGGGAGCTACGCGCCCATTGCGGCGAACCTGCGCAAAGTGCTGTTCATGTTCAACGTGCAGGGCGACGCCGCGCCCCTCAACAATCTGCCCGGCGCGCCCATGCTGCACGCGGCCGTGGGGGTGATGTTCGTGCTGGGGCTCATCTGGGCCCTGCGCTGGTTCTGGAAAGCGCTGCCCGCGCTCTATCTGCTCTGGTTCGGCAGCGTCGCCAGCCTGGCCGTCCTTTCTGTGGCCCACGAAGCGCCCAACGCCCGCCGCCCCATCGGCCTGATCCCCCTCATCTATCTGCTGGTCGCGGTGGTGATGACCGCGCTGTGGCTGGCCTGGAAGCAAGCCTTTGGCGCAAAGCGCACCCGGCCTCTCTTCGTCATGCTCACCGCGCTGACGGTTTTCATCATGGCCGCGAATCTGAACACGTATTTTCGCGTGCAGGCTGTGGACCCGGCGGTGTGGTACGCGTACAGCCCGGAGGAATCGGCCATCGGCGCTTATCTGGCTGAACAGCCCCCTGACTTGACCATCTATCTCGACCCGCAGTACGTCGGCCACGCGGCCATCCGTTTCATCGGCGGCGAACGCCAGGTCATCCCGCTGAATCCGGCCCAGCACATTCCCCTGCGTCAGCCCCCCGCGGGCGATGCGCTCTTCATTCTCGAACCCAAAGAGGACGAGCTGCTGGCCATGTTGCAACAGCTCTATCCCACGGGCGCGTTCGAGCCCTACCAGGATCGCTATGGCCGCACCCTCTTCCTCAGCTATCGCATTCCCGCGTCCGCCTTCGACGAGGCCCGCGGCCTCACCGTCACCTACTGGGCGGGCGTAGACCGCACGCAGCCGCCCGTGCGGCAGGAGAAGGCCCCCGCCATCGATTTCGACTTCACCACGCCCGAAACGCAACCCTTGCTGCCCCCCTTCGCCGCAGTGTATGAAGGCGCGCTCCTGGCCCCAACCTACGGCGATTATCGTCTGGCATTGACCGTGGAGGGCGGGCGAGCGACCTTATTCCTGGATGAGCAGGAGGCGCTCTCGGTGGCCGATGGCGAAGGGGAACGCACGCTGACTCTGGCGGCCGGGTTCCAGGCCCTGCGGCTGGAATATGAGGCGGGGGAACAGCCGGGCGCGTTGCGTCTGGCCTGGGCCGCGCCCGAAGATGCGAGCCTGCAACCCATTCCCTCCCGCTTCTTCTACACCCTGCCCGGCGCGTCCAACGGGCTCATGGGCTACTACTACGCCAACCCCGATTGGTCAGGCGATCCCATCCTCATCCAGCGGGACCTCTTCATTGCGCCCAACGACGCGGTGGCGTCGCCCTACTCGGTGCGATGGATGGGCAAAGTGGCCGCGCCTGTGGAGGGCCCCTATGTGTTTGGAACTCGCTCCGACGACGGCTCCCTGGTGTATATCGACGGTCAGCTTGTGGTGGACAACCGCGGCCAGCATGGGGCCGAGTATCGGGAGGGCGCGATAACGCTGACCCAGGGCTGGCACGACATCCAGGTGATGTATAGCGACATGGGCGGATCTCGGGCCATGGAGCTGTGGTGGCGGCCCCCGGGCGGGAAGCAGCGCCTGCTCCCCAGCCGCTATCTGCGCCCGGTCGAAGGCCCGATTTCCGACGATGCCACGCTCCCTCCGTTGCCGCAACGCCCGCCTACTGGGCCTCAGCCCGAGCCCGAGGGCCCGCAGATGCCGCCAGAGCCCGCCCAGCCTGCCGCGGGCGACCTAGGCGACTTTCCATCGCTCAACTTGCCCGTGCTGTGGACATATGGCGCGTGCGGGGCGGGCGAGATGCAGCTTGCGCATCCCTCGGGCGTGGCCATCGATGAGGATGGCCGGATCTATGTGGCTGACACGGGCAACCATCGCGTCGTGGTTTTGGACGAAGGCGGGACGTTTGTGGATGCCTGGGGCGAGGCGGGCGACGGGCCGGGCCAGTTCGCGGAAGTCTTCGACATCGCCATCACGCCCGATGAGACTGTGGCCGTGCTGGACGCGGCCAATCAGGTCATCTCCCTGTGGGATGAGGGGGAATTTCTGGGTGAAATCGGCCGCGATCTGGCCTTGTATCGTCCCCGGGGGCTGGCTGTGGCTCCTGATGGCGATTTTTACATCGCGGATACGGGCGGGGGGCGGGTGGTGCAGGCGGATGAGGGGGGCGCGCTGGCGGCGGCGTTCGCCGGGCCGCTGGCGGGCGGACAGCCCACCGACGCGGCGTTGGGTTCCGACGGCTTTCTCTATGCGGCGGATCCCGCCGCGGGCGCGATCTGGGTGCTGAATCCGGTCACGGGCGCCAGCCGCACGGGGGCCGGGCCGCGGTCGAATACGGTGGAATCCCCTCACATCGCCCTTCTTCCCGACGGCCGCATCTTCCTCACCGATCCGGAAGGAGGGCGGGTGTTGGCGTTTGAGCCGGGGTTGGTTCCCCTGGGGCAGGTGGGGGAAAAGGGCGCGGGCGAGGGGCAGTTCAGCCGCACCTTGGGCGTGGCCGCGGGCGCGGGCATGGTCGTGGTCTCCGATCCCGATCTGTGTCGAGTCACCGCGTTTGGACAATGAAATACCGAAGGCGTCGGCCTCTCGCAAACCGACGCCTTCGCCCCTGAAAAACCCTCTCGCCATTGCACCACATTGATGTATTCATATTATTACCAAAAAGAAAGATATGTTACAATGGTGATATTACATCAATGGATAGGGGAAATTTCCCCTATTAGGATTTGCACCTTACGATCTTCTGTCATGCATTCCAACCGGCAGATAGCGTTCTGGCATTTTCTATGGCCATCCCGACTACCGGGAGGTGAGGCATGGCGGCTTTGAGCGGACGTGGCTATCATGCTCTACTGGTCGAAGACGACCCCTTTATGCGTTCGGCAGTTGCCGTTTTTTTGCAGGAAGAAATGGGGATGGAGGTGCATTCTGTGGCTAGCTATGGAGAGGCGCGGCGCAAATTATCCCAGCTCATGGATATCTTTCGTTTGGCTCTGGTGGATGTTTCTTTGCCTCGCGAAGAAAAGGAGGAGGAGCGAAGCGCTTTTGGATTGAAGTTGATTCAAGAAATCAAGGAGGGAAATCCCAATTGCGGCGTCGTATTATGGTCAGCGTATACGCATTTTTTGCCCGAGCTCATGCAACTAATCTCCAAAGGGTATCAAGGATTGGCTTATATTCCCAAGGGGAGTCGGATTCAGGTGTTGCGAACGGCCATCCGGCAGGTGTTGGAGGGAGGCGTCTATCTCCATCGGGCGGTCGTGGCCCAGCGTGAGGGGGATTTTGTACAATCGATATTGTCGGAGCTAGACCCGAACACCGCGTCCGCCATCTTGCAGGTGATGGAACGGCTGGATGATCTGAGCCCGCGTCAGATGCAGGTGGTGGAGCGAATGACCAAGACGCCCGCTGCCATTGCCGAAGAGTTGAATTTGGGGGTGCGCACCATCAGGAATTATCAGGATGCCATTTATGATCGTCTGGGATTGCGCGAATCGCTCGGTTCTTCGCCGCATATTCGCCGGGACCCAATCATTGTCCTGGCTTTGTTGTTGCATCGTATGAGGCGTTCTGAATCATAGGGGAAGTGCGATGTTTCAATTTTGGCGACGGTATACGTGGAAAAGCAAGTCGGTTTTGGTTTTCATGGTCTTCGCCTTGGGGATGAGTATTCTGGGAAATCTGACGGTTTTGGACATGATTGGCGAGGCCGACATTCAAGCCTGGCTGTATTGGGACCCCGGATATGAGTGTTATCGCGTCTCACCCCTTTCCTCACCCAAATGGGAGCCTTTGCGAACCAAGGCGCTTTACATTGGCGATTGTCTGATAGCGGTGGACGACATCCCTTTGCAGGATGAAGCGCGCCTGTCCGCGCATTTGGAAGCGGTTTACGCCCGAGGGCAGAGTTTGCGCACTGTGGCGGCGGAGGGCTATCGCAACGGGAAGTTGTTTCATGTGGATTTGTCGGTGATGCGGTGGACGTTGCTTGACATTTTGCGGGCGCAGTTGTTGGTGGTGCTTCCGGGCCTGGCATTGTGGCTCATCGGCGTCCTGGTGTTTCTGGCGCAGCCTGAATCTACGACAAATCAATCATTGGCTGCTTTTCTTTTGCTGGCGGGGATGCTGTTGATGAGCATCAATCATTGGTTCGATAATTATGTGGTGAATACGCTCTATGATCTGGCGGTTAACCGGTTGCCTCGGGCGCTGCTGCCTGTGTTTATCGTAAAAACTGCGCTCGATTTCCCAGAGCCGATGCGCAACCCGCGGCGGCGCAAAATCCTGTTGAGCATTTTTCTGGGCGTTGCGGGCGCGGCCAGCCTGGGATATGCGTTTGTTTACATCATTTTTTCCGATCACAACCAGTTCATCATTCGCCTGGAACGCGGCATTCATACTGTGCTGGCCATCAGTTTCCTGATAGCCAGTTCTTTCTTTGTCGGTCGTTCCTGGCGCCTGATGCGGCATGAATCCAATCCCAGGATTCGCCAGCAGGCCACATTTATCATGCTTGCTTTGTTGACCAGCCTGCCGTTGGTGATTCTGGATGCAATCGCCACCATTCCCAATCATTCCTGGGTTTTTACCCGGTTTTCCAATCTGACGGCGGTGGGATGGATCATTCCAGGCGCGGCCATGCTGGCGTATGCCATGTTGCGCTACCAGGCCTTTGCCTATCGAGGGCAGTTTCTTTCCCTGTTGCTGATCTTTTTCATCAGCGCCACGATTGTCCAGGTTTATACCATGGTCTTCATGTTGGGGCAGGTGGATGGCGTGGAATGGGTGGCGTTGTGGGGCGCGGTTTTCATTACCACGGCCCTATTTTATGTGGATTCCCCCTTGCGCAGAAAGTTTATCCGTTATTTTGCTCGCCATTATTACGATTACGAGATCATCAATCAGTTTTCCAGACAAATTGAACCCAATCGCGACCTGAAATCCCTGATTCAGGAATCGGTGGAGATGTTGTGCGGGCATCTGGAGGTGGAGTGGGTGTGCATTTGGAGCGCCTTGCTGCCGGATAGACTTTTTCTCGGACGTTTTGGGGAAGAGACGCCGCGGGAAATTCGTTTGACGGAAAGGCCCGATGCCACATTTTGTCCCACGCCGCTTGTTCATGAAGAGCAATTGGAAGAAGGAAATGCGCATCTTGGCAACATTTGGTTCGGTCCCAGGGTGACGGCGGAGCCTTTCGATGAGGGCGATCAACGCTTGGCCCATCTGCTGGCCATGGAGCTGGCCCGGGTGATGGCGCTGCGCTCCTACATCACGCAACTGGAGGAGACGCCCGGTCTCATCCTGGCCGCGGTGGATCGGGAGCGTCGGCGCATCGGGCAGGATATCCACGATGGGGTGTTGCAGTTCCTGGGGGTGCTGCCCCTTTCGCTGGAGCGGGCCAAGCTGTTGTGGCGAAAGGACCGGGCGCGCGCGGATGAGGTGTTGGATGGGTTGGTGGAACAGTCGCAGCGGGTGACCGAGGACGCCCGGGCCATGGTGTATGACCTCAGCCTGCCGGGCATCCGGCGCGGCGAGCTGTTGACCATGGCCTATCAGTATGTGTCCACCATGTGCAGCGCATCGGGGGTGCAGTTGCAATGGGAGGTTGAACAAGGGAATGGTTGGGAAGAGGTGCGGGGGGATGAGGCGGTGCATGTGTTTCGCATCTTGCAGGAGGGCGTGCATAACGCCATCCGTCATGGCAATCCCAAGGTGGTAATAGTGCGGTGGAAGGTGGAGAATGGGCGGTTTGTGCTGGAGATCAGCGATGACGGCAAGGGCATCGCCACGCTAAAGCCTCCGCCGTCCCCTGGATTGGGACTGGTTTCCATGCGAGAGCGGGCCAGAGTGTTGGGAGGATTGCTGCATATTTCCTCCGATCCTTTGCAGGGAACAACTTTGCGTTTGGTTTTTCCCGCCTCGTGAATCCCTCAGTCCCGTTACGAGGCCACTTCCCCGCGAACGAACGCAAAAATAGCTCCTCTCCCTTCTCCTGTGCTACAATTACCAGCCGTTGAAATTCTTCCTGGGTGCGTCCCTTTGCGAAAACGTTCCTCTATCAAAGATTTTTTGCGCCGCAACTTTGTCAAGCGGCTGTTCATCTGGATTGGGATCGGCATCAGCGCGCTGTTCCTCTATCTCGCGTTGCGCGGGCTGCACTTGAATCTGGTATGGGAAGCGATGAAGCGCGCGAATTACTGGTGGATCTTGCCGGGCGTGGCTGTTTATTTCGTGGGGGTGTGGCTGCGCACCTGGCGCTGGCATTACATGCTGCGCCAATTCGAGCCCGTGCCCGTCAAACGTCTGTTCCCCGTGGTGTGCATCGGCTATGCGGGAAACAACATCTATCCCGCCCGGGCGGGTGAGGTCATCCGCTCCTATGTGCTGAAGAAGAATGAGGATATCCCCATCAGCGGCAGTCTGGCCACGGTGCTGGTGGAGCGCATCTTCGACGGACTGGTCATGCTGATGTTTGTCATTCTGGCGCTGCCCTTTGTGGCGCACATCCCCAATCAGTACCGCACCTTTGTCATCGCCCTCAGTGCGATCTTTGGGGTGGCGCTCATCGTTTTCGTCGCCCTGGCCGCCCGGCCGCAATGGGTGATGAAGCTCTACGCCCCCATCGCGGCGCGCATCCTGCCAGCATCTGTCCGCTCCAGGGTGGATCACGTGGTGGATCGCTTTCTTTTCGGCCTGGCCTCCCTGCAGAGCCCCGCGGACGTGCTTATGATCTTCTTCACCTCGGTGCTGGTGTGGCTGGCCGAAACCATGAAATACTGGTTTGTGATGCACGCCTTCGATTTCAGCGTCTCCTTCATCACGCTGATGCTGATGAACGGCATTGTCAATCTGTTTACCACCCTGCCCTCTGCGCCCGGCTACATCGGCACCTTCGACGCGCCGGGCATCAAAGTGTTGGTGGATGTGGGAGGCGTGGACCCCGCCATCGCCACCGCCTACACCCTGGTGTTGCACGCGGCCTTGTGGCTGCCCATCACGGCCCTGGGCATTTACTACTTCGTCCGGGCCCGGCTGCACTGGTCCGACTTCGAGAAGGCGGCGCTGGAAGTCGAAGCCGCCGAACAAGTTGAAGCATCTTCCTGATAGCATTCCATTTTATGATGAGGTCAAAACGATGAAACACATCACGGTTTTGGGAGCTGGCTATGTGGGCCTGGTCACGGGCGCCAGCTTCGCCGATCTGGGCAACAACGTCACTTTGCTGGATATCATCGAAGAGAAAATCGAAAAGCTGCGACAGGGCCAGTCGCCCATTTATGAACCGGGCCTGTCGGAGATGATCCTGCGCAACGTGGAGAAGGGGCGTCTGCACTTCACCACCAGCTATGCAGAGGCCCTCAAGGATGCCGAGTTCGTGTTCGTGGCCGTGGGCACCCCCTCGGGCGTGGATGGCGAGGCCGATCTGCGCTATGTGCGCATGGCCGCGGAAAGCATCGCCGAGCACATGGACCACCCCCTGATCATCATCAACAAATCCACCGTGCCCGTGGGCACGGGTGACTGGGTGGCCGAGATCATCAAAAAGAAGCAAAAGAAACCCGTGGATTTCTGGGTGGTCTCCAATCCCGAATTCCTGCGAGAAGGCTCGGCTATTGCCGATTTTATGAATCCCGACCGGGTGGTGCTGGGCTCCCAGCATCCCGAAGCGGCCCAGAAGGTGGCGGAGCTGCATCGCCCGCTGAATGCGCCGGTGCTCATCACCGATCTGCGCACGGCCGAGATGATCAAATACGCGTCCAATGCGTTTTTGGCCACGCGCATCAGCTTTATCAACGAAATCGCAACCATTTGCGAGGAGCTGGGCGCGGATGTGTCCATGGTGGCCAAGGGCATGGGCTACGACAAGCGCATTGGGCCCCATTTTCTCAACGCGGGCCTGGGTTTTGGCGGTTCCTGCTTCCCCAAGGATGTGCGCGCCCTGGAACATATGGCCCTGATCCACGGCGCGCATCCCCAGCTTTTGCGCGCGGTGCTGGATATCAACCAGCACATGCGGCGGCAGGCCGTGGTCAAGCTGCGCAACGCGCTGGATGGCCTGGATGAGAAGCGCGTGGGCTTGCTGGGGCTGGCTTTCAAACCCAACACCGACGACCTGCGCGAGGCTCCTTCCCTGGACATCGCCCGCCAGATCATTCGCGAGGGCGGCGAGGTGCAGGCCTATGATCCCGTGGCCCGGCCCGAGGATTGCGAAAAAGTGCCCGAGCTGAAGCTGGTGGACGATGCGTACGAGGCGGCCCGGGATGCAGATGCCCTGGTCCTGGTCACCGAGTGGAATGAGTTTCGGCAGTTGGACATGCACCGCATCCGCGACCTGATGCGCGGCGATGTGCTGTTGGATGGCCGCAACATCTGGAGCCCGGCCAAGATGCGGGAGTTTGGATTCCGCTACTTCGGCGTGGGCCGCGGCACGAAACGCAATGGCTGGTAGGAAGCGGCAGATGCCATGAGCGATTGCTCGTCGATAAGGATGAAAATGGGATGCGTATTCCGTACTGCGTAATGCGTATCGCCCATCAGTTTAACGCAATACGAAATACGCAATACGTCC
>CAZDCN010000038.1:0-10380 GCA_964503945.1 uncultured Caldilineales bacterium | reverse complement strand
TCGCGCATGGCGGCGGCTTCCCTTCTGAGGGCGTACGCGCCCGCGGCGATGAGCCCGGCATGCACCCAGCTCGCGGTCAGCCAGATGCCGTCGGTGGACTGATAGGCCAGCCCCACCAGCGCGGCGTAGCTGATGACCAGGCCCAACAGCGCGCCCCGGTCCATCAAATCGGGTTGCCGCCGGGCGACTTTCACGCCGGGCAGCAGCAACGTGAGAAAGAATCCCACAAACATCGCCAACCCGATGACGCCCGTTTCCTGCAGCAACCGCACGGTGAGATTGCTGATCCAGGCGGGGCGGGCCCGCAACAGGCCGTGGAGGGCGTAGAAAGAGCCCGGGCCCCAGCCGATCCACGGGTGTTCCCGCCAATCCTGCAGGGCCAGGGACCAGTCGCTGAGTCGGGCGGAGAAGGTGGGGTCGTATTCCAGGTTGAGGAAGGATTGCAGGCGGTTGACAAAAGGCAGTGTGGGGGGCAGGTACGGCGTGATGGAGAGGATGATGAAGATGAGCAGGGGCAGCGCGATGACTGCGAGCAGAAGGCGGTTGACCTGACTCCACGGGCTTGGGCGCTCGAAAATGATGACGGTCGCAGCCCCGACCACGAACATGATCCAGGCCGCGCGCGACATGCTCAACAGCAACGCCATCAACACGATGATTAAGCCCGCGAAGCGCAGGGCTTGTCGTCCCCGCGGCTCCTGCGCCCGACGCCCCGCCAGCAGCAACATCAACAGCAGGAGCGCCCAGGAGGCGCTGTGGCTGCCGAAGAGATTGCCTTCCTCGAAGGTGCCGTAGGGCACGGGCTCGGTGAAATTCCAGGCCACCTGGACGCCCAGGTTGATCCCCAAGGGATAGAGGGCTCGGGCCAGGATGCCGAACGCGGCCTCGGCCACGCCCGCGGCCAGGAAAAAGGTCACCGCCCGTCGCCACCAACGTGCGTTGGGGATGAGGTTGTACGCCAGGAAGAAGGTGAGCGGCAGCAGGGCGATGCGCAGCGCGTTCTGCACGCCCATGGCCCGGTCGGGATTCAGCCACGCGCCCGAGAGCAGATTCACCCCCCACCATGCCAGCGCGAACCAAATGGCCGGGATCATGCGAGGAGAACGGCGCTCCAGGCCCGCCTGCAGAAACCCAACGCCCGCCACCAGGATCGCGGCCACATGCTCGGGCCGCACCGTCACCGGGCCGATATCGAACCGATAATGAGTGATAAGGGCGGCCAAGATCAAGATGACCACACCGCTGAAGGGCCACCCCAGCAGGAGAACGCCCACCAACATCAATGCGGCCAGGACCAGCAGCGGCAGCAACGCATGGACTTGCGTCAGAAAAGCGAGTGCGCCGGCGGTCAGCCCCACGACCAGCGCGGCCAGCAGCCAGCGTCGCTCATCCATGACGCCTGCCCTCATCCCGCCCCCCTCCCCCGCATTGCAACCCCATCGCTCTCCCGCAAAGCCGCAGAGCCGCAAAGTGAAGAAAGAAGCCAAGCATTTTTGCGTTTTGGGCGTCTTTGCGCGAGATTTTCATCGACGCCGGCGGGCCGCGGCCCGTGCCATCGGCTTGCGGAACACGGAATACGGAATACGGAATACGGCTTACTCCCCATCGCCGTCCTCCTTCCGAAAACGAATCACCCGCGCGGGCGCGCCGCCCACGATGGCAAATCGCGGCACGTCCTTGGTCACCACGCTGCCCGCGGCCACCACCGCGCCCCGCCCGATGGTGACGCCATCCAAAACAATGACGCCCGATCCCAGCCACACATCATCCTCCACCACAATCCCTTCGTTGGTGACGCCTTGGGCTTTGATGGGGATGTCGGTGCGGGTGAAGACGTGATTTTCCGAATGAAAGCGCACCCCCTGGCCGATGAGCACATGCCGGCCGATGCGCACGCCCCCGGCCGCGCCCACAAAGCTGTAATCCCCCAGATTGGAATCATCGCCGATCCAGAATCCCTCCCCCAGGTGGGTGAGGATGCCCGTGCACTCGATCACCGAAAACCGTCCGATGGAGACATTGTTGCCGATATGGACGCCGTGGCGGCTGAGCGCGTCGATCTTCACGTCATCCTCGAAGGTGACGCTGCGCCCGAGATGCAGCGAGCGGGAGTTGAGAATCTGCACCCGTCGGCCCACGAACAGCGGGCCTCGGCTCTCCGCCAGAAAGGGCTTGCGAAACAGCCCGCGCACAAACGCAAGCCCCCGCTCCTTCAACACAGTCATCAGTGCGGTCGTAGGAACCGCGGGATCAATGGTATAATGGGGGTCGCTTTTCAGCTTGCGAATGATTTGCTGCAGAAAAGCCCGAAGCATGATCCCATTGTAAAAGCAAACCCCAAAAATCCACAATGTTTTCGGTAAAACGTCATGGCGACAGAGACAAAATACGAACTTCTGGTGATCATCCTCGATGACATCGATCGGCTGCCGCAGTTGCTCGATGCATTGCACGAGGCGGGGGTGTCGGGGGCGACGCTGCTGAGCAGCATCGGCGGGTATCGCGCCCGCACCTGGTTGGATCAGATCGGATTGTCGGGGTTGCAGAAGATGTTTGGGACGCCCGAGTTGCGGCGGCGCACCATCTTGGCCGTGGTGGAAACGGAGACGGTGGATGGAGCTATCGCCGCCGCAGAACAAGCTGTGGGCGGATTCGGCCGCGAGAACAGCGGCATCCTCTTCACCCTGCCTGTCAAGCGAGCGGTGGGGGTGCACAAACGCCACCGCAGCCTCGAATCGGAAACCCTGCCCGCCGCAGACTCAACCGACGTCGCCATACGGGAAACCCCGCTGCAACAGGTGCGGCATCTCCTCAATCTCCCTCCCATCACCATCCCCTCCGACGCCAGCCTGCTGGACGCCGTTCGTTTTTTCACCCAAAGCCCGTGCATCCAGGTGGCCGCCGTCGTCAGCGAAACGGGCCATCTCTTGGGCCTGATCACCTTGCGCTCCCTGGCCAATCACTTCTTCTTCGGCGTCATGCCCGAGGTGTTCGTGGGCGAGATCAGCACGGATATCGACCAAAGCCTGGACTTCGGCAAAATGGCCAACATCCACAATGTGGCCGACGCCATGATCGACCCCGTCGCCGCCCATCTCACCGACACGGTGGGGCAAGCCTTCGCCCTCATGCACAAACACGATCTTTCCGGACTGCCCATCATCGACGACAACGCCCATGTCATCGGCTTCATCAGCATGCAAGATTTGCTGAATCTGGCCCTCTCGCTCATCGAAAAAGCGCCCTAACCCGAGATCCCCGCCCATGAACGAAGCGCTCATCGCCGTCACCATCTTCGCCCTGGTTTATGCGGCCATCATCTCCGAGAAAGTGGATCGCGCCGGCGTGGCCTTGCTGGGAGGCATGGCCGCTATCATGCTGATTCGCACCTACGATCAAGAAGCCGCATTCGCAGCCATCGATTTGAATGTGTTGTTTCTGCTGACCGGGATGATGGTCATCGCCAATATCATGGGTGAGACGGGCGTCTTCCAGTGGATGGGCGTGAAAGCCATTCAGCTCGGCCAAGGCAACCCCACCCGCATCATGCAGATCCTGGCGGCGGTGACCGCGATCACCTCCGCCATGCTGGATAACGTCACCGTCGTGGTGTTGCTGGCGCCCGTCACCCTGGTGGCCGCGTCCAGCCTGGGCGTCAGCCCCATTCCCTTCCTCATCGCGGAAGTGCTGGCCTCCAACATCGGCGGCGCCTCCACCCTCATCGGCGATCCGCCCAACATCCTCATCGGCAGCGCCGCGGGCATCGACTTCCTCACCTTTTTGGTGAACATGGGCCCCTACATCCTCATCGTCCTGACGTTTTTCGTCCTGGGCTTGCCCCTCCTCTTTCGCAAACAGTTGAAAATCGCCCAAGCGGACATGGCGCAACCGGCCGCGGTGGACGCGTCCACCCTCATCACCGATCACGTTCTCTTGCGCAAGTCCCTCATCGTCCTGGGGGCGGTGTTGGCGGGGTTCATGCTCCACGGCTTTTTGGGCCTGGAGAGCGCCACCATCGCCCTGGCGGGCGCGGCCGCGCTCATCCTGTGGACGCGACAATCTGCGCACCAGGTGTTCCATCATGTGGAGTGGGCCACGCTCATGTTCTTTGTGGGCCTGTTCGTGCTGGTGGAGGCGCTGGTGCACGTGGGCGTCATCGACGCCATCGCCGCCTGGCTATTCACCGCCACCCGGGGCAATGTGCCCGTAACCACCCTCGCCCTGCTTTGGGGCTCAGCCATCCTCAGCGGGCTGGTGGATAACATCCCCTACACCGCCACCGTCATCCCCATCATCCTCAAACTGGGGGAGGACGGCATGAACATTTGGCCCCTGTGGTGGGCGCTGGCCATCGGCGCGGACCTGGGCGGCAATATGACCATCATCGGCGCGTCGGCCAATGTGGTGGTGGCCAGCTTCGCGGAACGCAGCGGCCATAAAATCTCCTTTTTCACCTTTTTCAAATACGGCGTGGTCACCACGTTGGTCTCGATGATCATTGCCACGCTCTTCCTCACGGCCTTTTATCTGAGATGAGACGATTGTGATGCGTATCGGAGTAGACGTCCGGCTTGCCTATCACCAGATGGCGGGCATCAGCTGGTATGCCATTCGGTTGTTGACCGCGCTGTCGAAAATCGATGAGGAAAACAGTTATGTGTTGCTACAACATCGCCGTCAAAAGAAGCCGCTGATTCAGGCGCCCAACGTCTCTTTCACAACCCTCTTCGCGCCCGTCCATCATCGCCTGGAGCAACGCATCCTCAGCCTGGAGACCCGTTTTCTCAACCTGGACCTGATCCACAGCCCCGATTTCATCCCGCCCCTGCACAACGACATCCCCGCGGTCATCACCGTGCACGACCTCGCGTTTCTGCTCTATCCCAACTTCGTCACCGCGGAGAGCGCCCGCTACTATGGCCAGGTGGAGGAGGCGGTGAAACGGGCCAGTCGCATCATCGCGGTGAGCCAGTCCACGAAGCACGATCTCATCGAGCTGCTGGGCGCGCCTCGCAGCAAAATCGACGTCATCTACGAGGCCGCGGCCCCCATCTTCCGGCCCATGCCTCGTCAGGAGGCGCGGCAACGTCTGGCTGCCACGGGCGTCCACGCGCCCGAACGCTTCATCCTGTTCGTGGGCACCATCGAGCCTCGCAAAAATCTGGAGACGCTGCTCCGGGCCTATCGCCTGTTGCGAGAGCGCTATCAGACGGACGCGTTCCTGTTGCTTTCTGGAGCCCTGGGCTGGCTTTCGGATGACATTCGGGAGCTGGTGACGCGGCTGGAATTGGAAAACCATGTGCATTTTTTGGGACGCACCAGCACGGAACAGCTCCTCTATCTCTACAACCTGGCCGATCTCCTGGCCCATCCCGCGCATTACGAAGGATTTGGCCTGACGCCTCTGGAGGCCATGGCTTGCGGCGCGCCCGTGGTTTGTTCCGACGCGGGCAGCCTGCCCGAGGTGGTGGGCGACGCCGCGTTGCTGGTCCCGCCCGACGATGAGGAGGCCTGGGCCGTGGCGATTCAGCGCGTGCTGGCCGACCCGGCGTTGCAGCGGTCGCTGAGGGAAAAGGGCCAGGCCCGGGCCCGGAAGTTTTCCTGGGAGCAGGCCGCCCGTCAGACCCTGGAAACTTACCGCAAGGCCGTCATGTGATGTTCTATCCTCTGCTTGGCTTCTCTCTGGGATTGAGCGCCGGGCTGGCCCCGGGCCCCCTGCTGGCCCTGGTGGTTCAGCGCACGTTGCGCTATGGCGCGGTCAGCGGGCTGCGCATCGCGCTCGCGCCTCTGCTCACCGACCTCCCCATCGTCATCCTCGCCCTGCTGGTCATCTCCCGCCTGCCCGAGCTGGCGCTGCATGGGCTCATGGCCGCGGGCGGGCTGTTCGTGCTGTGGCTGGCCTGGGAGGCCTGGCATGAGACGGGCGCAGGGTTGAGTGAGGCCGCGGAGACGCCCACCGCGCAGCAAGACCTCTTGCGCGGGGCCCTGGTCAACTTCCTCAACCCCCACCCCTATCTGTTTTGGGGCGCGGTGGGCGCGCCCATCGTCATCCAGGCCTGGGAGCAGGCTCCCTGGCAGGCCGCAGGGTTCATCGTCATGTTCTATCTGATGCTGGTGGGCAGCAAGGTCGTCTTGGCCCTGCTCCTGGGCCGGTTCCGGCAGATGCCCGCGCACATCTACCATCGGGCCATGCAATTTTCCGCCCTGTTGCTGGCGGCCGCGGGCCTGTGGATGCTCTATTCCGCCTGGCAAGGCATCGCAAGTCTGCTATGATCGAGGTGACGCCCCTCTACCAACGGGACCTGCCCCGGCTGGCCGAGATCTGGTCGCAAACGCTGGCCCGCCACGGCTTCTCCTGCGAGCTTTCGGAAAGGGACATCCGCGACCACGTGTTGCTGCACGGCGGCGAACCCCGCGCCATCCTGGCCATCGACGCCAACGGCTGGCTGGCGGCCCGGCAGGAGGGCGTCCTCGTCGGGTTCATCCACTGCACGGTGGGGCGATTGCAGGAGGATGGGCCGGAGACGCTGCGCGGGATCGTGCGGGCGCTGGTGCGGGCGGAGGATGCGCCCCCGGCCGCGGCGGGCCTGCTGCTGAAGGCCGCAGACGCCTATTTCGCGGGGAAGAAGGATCTGGACGGAATCATCGCCTTTCATCTGGACACTGGCTATCCTCGCGTGGCCTATGGCCGCGGCGTCATCCTGGGGGAGGATTGGCCCCTGATGGATGCGTTGGGCAGGCGGGGCTATCAGCTGGCCCGGCGCTGGCTGTTCTACCAACGGGATTTTAGCCAACCTATCCCCGAGCGCCTGCCGCAATTGCCCGGTTTGGCCCTTTTCTGGCAAGATGATAGGGAGGATCTGATATCCTTCCACGTCCGGTCGGGCGTGGAAGAGATCGCCGCCATCCGCTTCATGCGCTATCCCCAGCCATCCTCCTGCACCGAACCCCTGACCGCGGGCCTGCACCGCCTGGATGTGCGCCCCGATTATCGGCGCCAGGGCGTCGGGCGCTGGCTGCTGGAGCGGGGAATCAACCACCTCCTCGCCCGCGGCGTCCGCCGCCTGTTCGTGGACGTTCCCCACGAGGACGCGCTGACCCAATCCCGCCTAATGCGCATGGGCTTCCACGAATCGCCCCTGCGCGGTTACAGCTATGAACGACCCCGCGCCTGACACGACACCTCCCCCCCAACCGCGCTACAAACCCAAGGCCACCTTCTACCTCTACGCCCTGCTCTTCACCCTGGCAACCATCTGGCTGATCTCCGAAGCGTGGCAGCGGGGCGAGATCGTGTGGTGGATCATGGCCGCCGGCGTGGGGTTCATCGCCATCCGCATGGTCCTGGCCTCCTTCGCCCGGGCCGAGTTCGACGGCGAGACCTTCGTCTATCGCACGCCCTTGCGCAAGCCCCACCGGGTGGATCGCCAGCAATTGGCCCTGGTGGAGATGGGTGGGCGCAGAAACGAGGCCCTGATCATCGGCTATTATCCCCGAAATGAGCAGGGCCTGGTCACCCTGGAAACCATCCGCTACATCAACTGCGTTCCTTTGGAGGGGCAGGGCGAGTTGATGGATCGGCTGCTGGCCGCCATGCCGCCATCCTCCCCGCCCGCGCCCGAAGACCCTGCCTGACACGCCCTTACGCCAACACGCCGACACGCTCCCACGCCCTAAGCCATGCCCGTCCTGGTTCCCGGCCTCACCGGCACCCTCATCAACACCTTCACCGTCATCCTGGGCAGCCTCATCGGCATCTTCATCGGCCACAAGCTGACGGAAAACACCCAGAACACCGTGCTCCACGGCCTGGGCCTGGTCACCATCATCGTGGCCATCAGCAACGCCATCACCACCCAGAACATCCTCATCCCCCTGTTCGCCATTGTCATCGGGGCCATGCTGGGGGAGTGGATGCAGTTGGAGGAGCGGCTGGAGGCCCTGGGGAAATGGATGGAGCGCACCTTTGGCGAGCGTTTGGGCGAGAAGGATGAGAATCGCCTGGTGCAGGCCTTTGTCACCGCCAGCCTGGTCTATTGCGTAGGCCCGCTCACCATCATCGGCTCGGTGCAGGACGGCCTGGTGAACAACTATGAATTCCTGTTGCTGAAAGCGGTGCTCGATGGCTTCGCCTCCATCGCGTTCGCGGCCAGTTTGGGCCCGGGCGTCATCCTCTCCGCCATCACCGTGTTCCTGTTCCAGGGCGGCCTGGCTTTGCTGGCCATGCTTTTTGGCGGCGCGCTGGGCGGCGTCACCGCGGATAACCCCGCGGTCATCGAAATGACCGCCACCGGCGGCATCGTCCTCCTCAGCATCGGCTTCATCCTGCTGGGCGTCAAACGCCTGCGCGCGGCCAACTTCCTCCCCGCCATCTTTCTGGCCCCGGCTTTTGTCGTCCTGCTGCAATGGCTGGGCGTGGCGTTTTAGCTGTTCCGTAAATAAACGTCGGCATCATTTGCGAAAAGGCTTTGGCATCAACACCGGCTGAGCTTGCTGATGGCGTAAAACGTCATGCGTAAAACGTGATGTCCTCACGCGAACCCCGGACCCCAGACACCGAACCCCGGACCCCGGACGCCGGACCCCGGACCCCGGACGCCCATGATCTTCATCCCCATCGGCGAACCGCCGCTCCCTGAATTGACCACTGGCTGGCCATTCCCCTTTATCCCCTTCGCTCCCACGCCCACACCCCCCAGGAGGCCCCATGTTCACCCTCGCGCTTCGCAAAAAATTCATTGCTCACCACCATGCTGCATCCGAGATCGACGCGGAACATCCCTTGCGTTCCCATCTCTACATCCTCGAAGTCATGCTGGAGACCGAGGAGCTGGACAGCGAAGGCTATGTGCTGGACCTGGACGAACTGGAAGCCGAAGTCGATGACATCCTCGCCCAATACGCCCACAGAAACCTGAACGACGCGGAGGCCTTCCAGGGACGCATTCCCACGCTGGAAGCCTTCGCCCAGGTGCTGGGCGACGCCATCAACGAAAGCCTCTACGCGCCCAATCTCACCGCGCTCAGCGTGCGCCTGTGGCGGGATGAGAAGGCCTGGGCCCTGTACGACATCGAGAGATAGCCGAGATGACCGTCAAAACCCGCGAACTGCATTTTTCCACCCAACCCAATTGCGATTTCATCGACCTGACCCAGCAGGTGCAGGAGGCTCTGGACAGCACGGGCCTGACCCGGGGGACGGTGACCATCTTCACCCCCAGCAGCACCAGCGCCCTCACCACCATCGAGTATGAATCGGGCGCGCTGGCCGACCTGGAGCGGTTCTTCGATCAGGTCGCGCCCCAGTTCGGGCAGGAATATCGCCACAACCTGCGCTGGCATGACGGCAACGGGCACAGCCACCTGCGCGCGGCCATCATCGGGCCCGACCTCCACGTGCCCTTCGTCCATGGCCGCCTGACCCTGGGGACCTGGCAGCAGATTCTCTTCATCGAGTTCGATGTGCGCCCCCGTCAACGCCGGGTGGTGTTGCAATTCATCGGGGAATGAAAAACGCCCGCTTCGCGGGCGTGCAGCTCGGGCGTGATAAGCGCGTCATTTGCGTTTTCGCGGCACGAACTGTTCCAGATTCATCACGGCAAACAGCCGATATTCCACGGTTTCGGGCAGCTCGGGCGGATTTTCCCGGAGTTGATGCACCAGGTAGAGGGTTTTGTTCAGCGTGTCGAACACGACGCGGCAGTTATGACACACCGCCAGATGGGCCTCGAGTTCCTGGCACAACTCGGGCGAAAGCTCGCCGTCGATGTAGTCGTTGAGGTGAGAGAGCACCTCCTGACAACTGCCGGTGTGCTGGTGCTGGGGATGGGAGCTCATGTTGATGGCCAATGACTGGGATCAGGTGAAGTAGGGCGTCAGGATCTGGCGCAGGCGCAATCGCGCTCGGTGCAAACGCACCTTGGCGGCGGAGATGCTGATGCCCAGGATCTGGGCGGTCTCCTCGGTGCTGTAGCCTTCGATCTCGCGCAAGATAAACACGGTGCGCAGGGTTTCGGGCAGCTCGGCGATGGCCTTCTCCAACACATCGCGCACCTCGCTGTTCATGGCGTGATCATCGGGGGCGAAGGTCCAATCCTGCACCTCTCGATAGATGTCATCGCCATCATGAACCTCAATGGGCTCATCCAGGGAGACTTCGCGATGTTTGCGCTTGCGGATGTGCATCAACGCGGCGTTGGTGGCGATGCGGTGCAGCCAGGTGCCGAGGGCGCTGCGCCCTTCGAATTTTTTGATGTTTTTGCAGGCGCTGATGAACGTTTCCTGGAGGACCTCTTCCGCGTCGTCCGGGTCGTTCAACATGCGGATGGCGATGGCGTAGACCCGGGGCGCGTACTGCTTGATCATGCAGGCGCAGGCTTC
>CAZDCN010000037.1:0-10389 GCA_964503945.1 uncultured Caldilineales bacterium | reverse complement strand
GCCAATTGCACGCCGCTGGTGAAGTAAGGGCACACGGTGACTACATCCACCCCAAAAGGCTGCAGCTCCACCCGCAACGCCCGGGCCCAGGCATTCATGGCCGCTTTCGATGCGCTGTAGACCGAGGCGGTGGGCGCGCCGATGAGCCCGGCCACTGAGGAGATGTTGATAACCACTCCGCGGCTGGCTTTGAGATGAGGCAAGACCGCCCGGGTGCAGTGCAACGCGCCGAAGAAGTTGACCTCGAACTGACACTCCGCGTCGCCCGGCTGCAGTTTGTCGAAATACCCGGAGACGATCATGCCCGCGTTGTTGATCAACACATCGACGCGGCCGAAATGGGCCACCGATTCGGCCACGAACCGCTCACACTGGGCTGAATCGCTCACGTCGGTGGGGATGGCCATGGCCCACTCGGGACCGCCCAACTCCTCCGCCAGCCGGGCCAGAACGTCAGCCGAACGCGCGGCCAACGCCACCCGCGCGCCCTGCTCTCGAAACGCGATGGCAGTGGCCCGTCCGATGCCTGTGGATGCGCCGGTGATGAGAACGACCTGATCGCGAAAATCGGACATGGTCAATGCACCTGATGGGGATCGAAGCCCATGGGCGGGCGTTTGGGCAGGCCTGAACCCTGCATTTTCACCTCGCCGAAGCGCTTCTCATAATTCTGGAGATTGTGCATCAGCGCCTGCAACAGCAGTTTGGCATGGTAAGGCGTGAGCACGATGCGGGTTTGCACCTGGGCGTGGGGCATGTTGGGCATCACGTGCGCGAAATCGATGACGATTTCGTTGTAATTGTGGTGAATGATGGCGAAATTGCTGTAAATGGGCTTGAGATCTTTTGGAGCTTCGATTTTGAGCTGTTGGGGCTTGTTTTGGTCTGACATGATGACTCCGAAGTAAGAGATTTTGCGAGGGGTTGAGGAAAGAGCGGAAGTTGATGTTCTGATTGTCCATCTGTTGCACATGAATGTCAAGATGCGAGAGAACTCTCGCTCCGCAAATGGACACTGGCTTACGAACATTGTCAGAAATCCCTTCATGTGCTATGATTGGCATAGCATTTATTCCCGATTTTATTCTTTATTTATCCTGAGCTTCCGTTAGGAATGGCTCATTGACAACGAAATAGGAGGTCTTATCCTTGTGTTCGATCGGATTTTTCGCTTTCTAGGACTTATTGTCTTTTCCATTATCGGTTGGGAGATCGGCGTTATTATCACCGATACGCCCAATCCAATGCATGACCTAGAATCCTTGAAATGGGTGGCGCCATTAACGTTGATCGGGGCGGTGGTGGGATGGATTATTGCTCCCTGGCTGACAACTCGACCCGCGAAATACGCGATTCGCATGGTGCGTCAAATACCCATCGAAGAGGTCCTGGCCGGCAGCATCGGCCTGATCCTGGGGTTGATTGTCTCCGCTTTGGTGGCCATCCCCCTCGCCAAACTACCCCCGCCCTTTGGGCCCATCCTTCCATTCATCGCCAGCATCATCTTTGGTTATCTGGGCGCGCTGATTCTGGTTCTGCGCCGAGATGATCTGGTGAAAGTTTTCAAATCCATGCTGGGGGAACGAACCCCGCGCAAGCCAGCATCCCCTGAAGAAATTGCTTCGCCCCTTCCTCCCGGCCCCTATCCCTTGCTCCTCGACACCAGTGTGATCATCGATGGTCGGATTCTGGATGTGGCCAAAACCGGCTTCCTCCCCGGCCCCCTGCTCGTACCTCGCTTTGTGCTCTCCGAGCTTCAATATATCGCGGATTCCTCCGACGCGCTGCGGCGGGCCCGCGGGCGGCGCGGACTCCAGGTGTTGGACGATCTCCAGAAGCTGGACAGTCCCAAACTGGAGATCGTGGACTTGGACGCGCCTGAGGTTCGGGAGGTGGATGAAAAGCTGATGGTCCTGGCCCGAAAATACAACATCGGCATCGTCACCAACGACTACAATCTCAATCGGGTGGCCGTGTTGCAGGGCGTGAAGGTCCTCAATCTGAACGATCTCGCCAACGCCGTGAAGGCCATCTATCTGCCCGGCGAACATCTGCGCCTGCGCATCATCCAGGAGGGCAAGGAGCCCGATCAGGGCGTGGGCTATCTGGAAGACGGCACCATGGTTGTCGTCGAAAATGGGCGCGACCTCATCGGCCAGGAGGTGGAGCTGGAGGTGACCAAAGCGTTGCAAACCAGCGCCGGCCGCATGATCTTTGCCGCGCCCGTCCATGCCAACAAGTACAACTCCCACGAATTGTAACTCTGACATCTCTTTTGTGACGTCCTTCCATTCCCCGTCATCAACCATCGTCATGACCCTGAAAGTCTACAACACCCTCACCCGTCAAAAAGAGCCTTTTGAATCCCTGGAACCGGGCGTGGTTCGCATGTATGTGTGCGGACCCACGGTCTATGCGGACGCGCACATCGGCCACGCCATGTCCGCCATCGTGTTCGACGTCATCCGCCGTTACCTGGAATACAAGGGCTACAAGGTCATTCACGTCATGAATTTCACCGACGTGGATGACAAGATCATCAACAAGGCTCGCGAAACAGGCCAGGACCCCTTCGCGCTGGCCAATCGCTACATCGACAAATTCCTGCAGCAGATGGAAGCGCTCCATGTGGAGCTGCCCACGGTCATGCCCCGGGTGTCGGGCACGATTGACGAGATCATCGCCATGGTGCAGGACCTCATCGACAAAGGCTACGCCTATGAGGTGGATGGCAATGTTTTCTTCCGGGTGCGCAAGGACGAGGACTACGGCAAGCTCAGCCGCCGCAAGCTGGATGAGACCATGCGCGGAGAGCGGGAGAAATACGCGGAAGAGTTGAAGGAAGACCCGCTGGACTTCGCCCTGTGGAAGGCGCAGAAATCGCCCGACGAACCCGCCTGGGATAGCCCCTGGGGCAAGGGCCGACCGGGCTGGCACATCGAATGCTCGGCCATGGTGCGCAAGCATCTGGGCCCGACCATCGACATCCACGGCGGCGGCAACGACCTCATCTTCCCTCATCACGAAAACGAGATCGCCCAGAGCGAAAGCTGCAACGACGCTCCCCTGGCCAAATACTGGCTGCACAACGGCATGGTCGTTCTCAGCGGCGAGAAGATGTCCAAATCCCTGGGCAATCTCGTCACCATCGACGAGTTCCTGGCCCAGCACGACGCCGATGTCTTCCGGCTGCTGGTGCTGGGCTCCCACTATCGCAAGCCCCTGGTCTATGATGACCATGTGGTCGCTCAAGCTGAGAAAGCGTATCAACGCCTGTTGGGCGCGTTGCGCCCGCCCGTGGGCGAGAAGACCGACGGCCCGGAGGCGGAGGCGTTGCTGGAGGCCGCGCGTGTGGCCAGGGAGCGTTTCGAGGCGGCCATGGATGACGATTTCAACACCGCGGCCGCGCTGGGCCACATCTTTGATCTGGTGAAAGCCATCAACACGGCCCGAGATGCCGGCGTGGGGGGCGCGCCTTTTGAGCAGGCTCAGGCTACGCTGAAAGAGCTCACAGGCGTATTGGGCCTGCGCTTGCAGCCCAAACAGGCCGTGAAGTCCGATGCCGAGCCTTTCATCGACCTGCTGGTGCAGGTGCGGAGTGAATTGCGCAAGGCCCGGCTGTGGGCCCTGGCCGACATGATTCGCGACCGTCTGGCCGAGCTGGGCGTCGTGCTGGAAGATACGCGCGAGGGCACGACCTGGTCGTGGAAGATGTAATTTATGGCGAAATCTGGCTCGCGCGGGGTGAAGCGGAAAACGCCCAGGCATCCATCCACGGCCAAACGCCCGCGGGGCGACCTGCTCTATGGGCGCAACGCCGCGCGCGAGGCCCTGCGCGCAGGGCGGCGGCATTTTCATGAACTCTACCTCGCCCAGGGCGTCAAAGAAAGCCCGGTCATTCGCGACATCCTGGCGCTGGCCCGATCGCGTCAGCTGCCCGTGCAGCGTATCGACCGCCATCTGCTGGACGGCTGGCTGGAGGGAGCGAATCATCAGGGGGTGATGCTGCGCGCGGGAGCGTACCCGTACGTCGAGCCCGAGGCCATGCTGGCTCATGCGCAAACCCTGAACCAGCCGCCTTTTCTGCTCCTCCTTGACCGGGTGCAGGACCCCCAGAACCTGGGCTCCCTCTTTCGCGCTGCCGAAGCCTTCGGCGTCCACGGGGTCATCCTGCCCAAACATCGGGCCGCGCACATCACCCCCGCGGTGGTGAACGCTTCCGCCGGCGCGGTGGAGCACCTGCGCGTGGGGCTGGTCACCAATCTGGTGCAAGAGATGAAGGCGCTGAAGGCTGCCGGGGTGTGGATCGCGGGCCTGGAAGCCCGGGAAGACGCGCTGGAGCTTGCGCAAGTGGACCTGAGCGGGCCGTTGGCCGTGGTCGTGGGGTCGGAGGGGTTCGGGCTTTCCCGGCTGGTGGCCGAGACGTGCGACTGGCTGGTGCGACTGCCCATGCGCGGCCGCATCAACTCCCTCAACGCGGCCGTGGCCGGCTCCATTTTTCTGTTTTGGGCCATGCAGGCGCGTGAGTGAATTCAAGCTCGTTTGAGTGGCAGCGCGTCTCAGCGAAATGCTTCCTTGGCGGCTCGGCGCATGCCCAAAAGCGCTCCCCAGAAAACCGTGAGCAGCGTAAGAAACAGATCGCCCAATCCCAGCATGGTTTTGAACAGTTCGAACTGCGCGGGGCGGGTTTGTTGAAGCCGGTTCAAGGCGGCGAATTGGGTGAAGAAGCCCGCATAGAGGTCCCCGGCCAGGCCTACGCCGGGCAAACTGTCCGCGGTGGTGAATGTGCTCAAATCGACATAACGAAGCGCGAGGAAGGTGACGCCGCTCGCAGCCAGCAGCAGGATGGGGCGGAGCAGCCAGACGCGAGGGGTGAGACGGCCGCGCGTCCAGGGATGATCGGCCAGGGTGAGGGCGAGGCCCAGGCCCGCGGGCAGCGCCGCCAGAAAAACCCGAGGCGCGGTGCGTAGCAGTCTTAGCCAGACTGCGGCATCGAATAGACTGCTCAGCACCGCAAAGCCGCTGATGATCACAATCGCCAGCGCGAAACTCGCACCCCCGCTCAGGGTGTTGAATAGCCAGGTGGAACGGGCAGGGGAAGAGGGGCGGGGAATGCGAAGCAGTAGAAAATCGGGCAGGCTCAACCCCAGGGCCAGGAACGTTCCCATGATAATTCCCCACCACAGGCCCACGCCAAACTGGATGCCCGGGGTCAGGGCGATGGTCGCGGCCGCGGAGAGGCCGCGGAAAAGCGCGAAGAGGATGCCCGCGCCCACGGCTGCGCCTGCGGTGAGCGCGGCCAGCACGTGACGTTGGTTGACCAACCGCCGCCACACCCGCCATCCCCATGCGCCCAAACGCCCGCTGAAGCCCAGATGCGCAGAAGGCGTTAGGATACCGGCGTCGGCCAGGATGCCGAAGAGCTGGGAGGCGCGTCGCCACCGGGTCAGCCCATTGGGCGATGCGTGCAATGCGGCTTTCAAACGCGATGCCAGAATGGATGCATCGTCGCTGAGCGCGCTCAGGGCCAGCGCCGCGGTTTGGCGAGAGGTGGGGTCGGGATGCAGGGCCGCGGCTCGGGCCAGGACGCTGTCGCCATCGCCGCGCGGCGTATCGATCAACCCCAGCAGGCGGCTCGCCCGATCCACCGCCACCGCGCCGCATGCGCTTCGCACTTCCTCATCCCCCGCATCCAGCTGGGCCAACAGCGCGACCGCGTCTTCCCCATGCAACCACTCCAGCCAGGGGTGCAGGGTGATGTCGCGGGCCTGCACCGCGGCCCGGAGCAGCATGAAGGCCTGCACGGGCAGGGGATGGAGGCTGTCGCTGGTCCGGGCCAACAACGCCAGTTGGTCGGCGCGGGGCAGGGCCTGGTCCGCGGGGCTGGCGGGATCATCCTCCTCGGCCACGGCCGCGATCCACATGCGCCAGATGCGCTCCAGCTCATCTTCGGCCAGATAGCGCAGGCGCAGCGTTTCGCCTCCCAGATGGCGGGCCTCTTGGGCCACGATGACGTTAGCGAAGGCATAGGTGGGGCGGCCCTCCCGCCGTCGTTGGATGAGGATTTTCGCTTCGGCCAGTCGTTCCAGCACGGCCGCGATTTGCTCCGGCTCAGCATCGGGGATGTGGAGGTTTTCGGGGTGGATGTAGATGGGCGCGTGGGGCGCCGCCATCTGCACCAAAATCGCCTCGGCCAGGGCCCGCACATCGGCCAGTTGCGCGCTCAGGGTTTGCTCCATGTAACGGGCCAGGATGCCCTCCGCGCCTCCGACCTCTTGCACATAGAGGGTTTCATCGATCTGAGGCGGTGATCGCCGCCGGGCCGCGTCATAGAGCCAGGTGCAGACGATCTGCAACTGGCCGGGATGGACGCTTCCGCCGGGCGGCTCCTTTTCGGGCGCGTAGAGCGCGTCCAGGTCGCGGGCGATCTGCTGGCGGGCGAATTCGGGCTGGAGGGAAACGGGCCAGCCCAGGGCCTCCAAAGGCCCGACGATGGCCTCGGCCGCGGCATCGCGAGAGAGCACGGGGGTTTGAATCCAGGGTTGGGCGATGGCCTCAAAGCGCTCTTGCAGGGCCGCGAAATCCCCCAAATAGTCCACGTGGAGCGCGATGATGAGCTTCAGACGTTGGCCCAGTGCGGCCAGCGCGGCCACCACCTCATCGGCCAGGGCGTCCAGCTGCGAGCGGGACAGGCTGAAGGCCCGCTCGAACTGATCCAGCGCCAGCACGATCCTGCGCCCGGTATGGCCGGTGATGGCCCGCAGCACTTCATCCAGAGGCGCGTCCCCCCGCAATGGGAGACGCAGCGGACGGCCCTGCCAGCGCGCGTGCAACCTCACCTCGCTGGCGATGTCATCATACTCATCCACCCGCACCACCAGGTCCCCGGCTTCTTCCAGTTTGGGACGCACGCCCGCCTCCAGCAGGGAGGTGATCCCCGCGCCCGGTTCGCCGTAGAGCACAGTCACCCGGTAATCCTGCACCTGGAGGAACACGCGTCGGGCCAGGGCGTCGCGGCCCTTGAAGATGTCCGTGTCGGCCGCGGTGTAGGGGGCCAGGAATTTGTAGGGATGACGGCGCTTGGGCCGGAATTGTTCATCGGGCAGGAAGAGAAGGCCGTCGGCCAGGCGCATGGTGAGCACGGGAATCGTCCACTCCCAGGAGTCGGGCCGGTAAAGCGCGGCCCGACCTCGGGTGACGGCCTGATCCACAAAACCATCTTTGAACAGAGCGCCATAGAAGGCCTGATAGAATGCATGCGCGGCCTCCACCCGCACCTCTTCCTGCATCCCCACCACCGCGGGGCATCCCGCCAGGATCAGTTGGGGCGCGAGGCCCGAGAGCGCGTCTTTCGTGCCTGGGAAGGCGCTTTCGCACGCGGCCAGGGTGATAAGCATGGGCAGCGCGACCAAGGGCTTCCATCGGGCGATGAGGTCCTCGGCAGCCACTTGGTCGGGTAGGACGCGGCCGTTCTCCTCCCGTTCCAGGATGAGGAAGGCCCGGCCCTGGCTCTCATCCCACGCGCCGTGGCCCGTGTAGTGCAGGATGTGATATTCACCCTGCGCCAGGGTTCGGGCGAGGCGCTCCACTGTGATGGGCCCCTCCATGCGGTCCAGCATCACCCGGTCAGCAAAGGGGGCGACGGCCATGGCAAGGGCTTCCCAGGCCGCGTCCCCATGGAAATGGCGTGGATGGCCTTCGGGATAGGGATTGCTGATGACCACCAGCATGCGCAAAGGCCCGCGGCCCAAGGGCGTCTGCCAGGCTGCGTCTGAGGGGAGGAAGCGGCTGAGGAAGATGCCGGGGGAGGCTCCCGCGGGTTTCCAGCCGGCCGCGCCCGGCTGAAACAACCGTTCCCAGGGGATGCGATGGAGTTCAGGCGCGTGGGCGTCCAGGTCCAGGAGGAGTTGCACGCCCCGGTAACCGGCTGCGCCCACGGCTTGCGCATAGTGAAAGCCTATGGGATCGGGAAACAGATAGCGGTAAAGAATGCGGCCAAACGCGGCGGGGTCTTGGCTTTGCCAGACCGGATGGCTCAGCTCGTGCGCCTGCAATTCCCCCAGCAACGCGGCCAGGTCCAACCGGGCCTCGCCCGCGGTCGAGCCATCGGGCAGGATGAGACGGATGGCATAGGCGTCATCCGCGGTTCGGATGGTCAGCGTGATGCGGTCGGGGACGGTGGACATGTTGGGGGCGTCGTCCAGAGGGAGGGCGTTGGGAAGAGGGCGCGCCGACGCGCTTACGGGGGAGACGATGTTACCGGTCTCCCGCTTCTTCATAGCGGATTTGCAATCCCGGCTGGGTGAAGCGGAGGAGGTCGGCCTGGCCGTCGTCGTCGGTGGGCGTTTCGTTGAAGCGCAGGCGCAGGGTGAAGCGTTTCTCTCCCAGGCTCGTTTGCAGCGCCTTGCGGAGGGAGGGCTGTTCAGCCCTCGAGCGCAGCGCTTCTTCCGAGCACCATCGGGCGACCGCACCCAGCTCGGGCTCCCACCCGAAGGCGGAGACGTTCAGAGGTTGCGGGGTTAGGGGATAGGCCCGCAGACAGCCCAGATCGCGGAAGGGCTCGCCTTGAATGGTGAAATCTTCCAGGTTCAGGGCGGCGTCGGTGATGCGGCCATCGGGCGGGATGCCGGTGATGTCGAAACTGAGCACAAGCTGCACACTGGCATCCTCGCGGGTGTCGCCTACGGCCCACTCACCGGGAAAGATCTCCTCGAAGGAGGTTAGGGTGCCGCTTTCGGCCTTTTCGGGCGCGAGGATGCGGGTTTGCAGGGGCGGCGAGGCCGCTTGCTTCCAGTCATCGGGGATGGCGGGGCCCAGCCACATGACGGCCTGGCCCGCGGCCGCGAGTTCGGCCAGCAGGTCGGGCGCTTGCTCCAGGGTGGCGGGATAGACCGGGGTTTTGACGCCGATCTCGGCCAGATTGGCTCGCAGGACATCCGCGGCCTTGAGATGCACGTCATCTTCCAGGGTGACCAGCAGGAGAACGAAGCCGGCTTCCGCGCCTGACTCCGCCAGAATCTGTCGGGCGTAGGGGGGATCGAAGGGAAAATCGTCGGGAGCAAGCCCTTCCACGCCCGGCAGGGAGATGGGAATGGGTTCCTTGCTGCCGAAAACGGCTTGCAACTCGCGCCAATCGATGGCGGTGACCACGGCCCGGCTCACAAAGGGGTCTTCCAGCGGGCCGCCCGCGGCCTGCACGGCAGTCTCAAGCGGGGGAGTGGGGGAAGGGGTGGGGGAAGCTGCTGGGGTTGGCGTCTCAGGCAAAACGCCATCGTCCCGGGCCTGCTTCTGGATCCGCTCATACACGGGAAGGAGGCCGAGGGCGTCGAGGAGGCGCGGCAGGTCGGCGATGGGGTGCGGCTGGCGGGGTTCCAGGTCGGCCACAGGGCTCAAGTGGGCGTCGGGCTGGGTGAACAGGAAGTAGCCGGGTTTCAGAGAAATGGCTTGGCCCAGCGTGTAGTCGCGGGCGTCGAGAACAGGCGCGACCTGGGCTTCGCCTTCCAGCACCGTCACCAGGGTGAGTTGCAATTCGGGCTGGTAGCTGATGATCACCCAGCTTCCTGTGATGCGGATGACGCCGCTGGGGGTCTGCTGCAAATTGCCCGCGCAGCTCTGATAGACCGCGGTTCCGGCTTCCTGGCAGGTGACGGTGCTCCCCGCGGCTTCGGCGGTTTTGCTGCAGGCCGAGGCCCGCAGCCGCGTGTCGTAGAAGATGTGAATGCGGCAGGTTTCGTTGCCCGGAAGCTTGCCCAGCAGCAGTCCTTCGCCCTGGGCGTCGGTGCTGATGAACGCGCCGGGGGACACGGGCCTGGGCGCGCTGGAAGGCAGGGGCTGCAACGCGTTTTCGCTTTCGCCCAGAAAGACCTGGGGCGCGAGCCGCTGCAAGCTGAAGAGAATCTCCGCGGTCTGGCCGCCGTTGCCACACGCCATGATGAGGAGAAGCAGCAGGCTCGCAGCCATCAGCGCGACCAAACGGCGGGAGGGAAGGTTTGTCATTTGGATTCAGTCGTCCTTGTCCTGTGGGGTCATCCTACCATTCGAAGGACTGCAGGACGTTGACAAGGGTGGCCAGGATACGGTCGCGGTAGTCGATGGCGGTGTCCACATTGCTCTGATGCAGACGCAGCAAGTCCGCATCCAGCTCCAGACGCCCGTCCTCCCGTTGGCGCATGGGCGCGATGAGGGAGCTGTCGCCATCGAGCTTGATGATGGTGCGGGCCGCGGGTTTGGCCTGGGCGAAGTCGATGTCGCCCTGGTCGTCCACGATCACGTATTGGGTTTCGACAGTGAGGGTCGCCGCGTCTTCCACGTAGCGAGCGATGGTCTCGGCGGCCTGTCGCAGGGAGGTTTCCAAATCAGCAGCCATGGGTTTGTCTCCTTGAGAGGAAT
>CAZDCN010000036.1:0-10490 GCA_964503945.1 uncultured Caldilineales bacterium | reverse complement strand
ACCCCTCTCGGCGAAACCCTGGCGGGTTATCTACCCCCCTACGTGGTTCCGCCCATGTTCTGGGCCGTGCTCGTCGCCCTCATGCTCCTCTTCCGCGTGCGGAAATAGCCTGCAACCCACACAATCCACCATGCTCTGGCAAGCTATCTTTCAACTCCCTCCCGACGAACGCCGCCGCCACCGCATCCACCTGGTGGGCATTGGCGGCGCTGGCCTCGCGCCTATCGCCCGGGTGTTGGCGCAAATGGGATTTCAGGTCAGTGGCAGCGATCGGGAAGTGAACGAACGCACCGAGGCTTTGAAGCAGCTAGGCGTCCGCGCGTTCGCGGGCCATGCAGCTGACCATCTACTACATGACGCTCCGCCGCATCGCCCTGACCTGGTCCTTATCTCCTCCGCCGTTCCCGACGACAACCCCGAAGTGCAACAGGCCCGGGCCTGGAACATCCCCGTGCTGAAACGCAAAGACATTTTGGGACCGCTCACCGCGGGCCGAGATGTGATTGCGGTCTCGGGCACCCACGGCAAAACCACGACCACCGCGCTCATCACGCACATCCTCACCCAGGCGGGACGCCAGCCCGGTTACATCATCGGCAGCGAGATTCCGAAGCTTGGGTTCAGCGACGCGGGCGAGGAATCCCTGTTTGTCATCGAAGCCGATGAATACGATTACATGTTCCTGGGCCTCCAGCCCTGGCGTCTGATCATCACCAATTTGGATTGGGATCACCCCGATATGTTCCCCTCCCAAGCCAGTTTTGTGGATGCATTCAGGCAATTGCTGGCCCGGATGCGGCCCGATGGCCGGATCGTTTACTGTCGTGATGATCCCACCCTGCGCGATTGGGAGCGCCAGGGGCTGCTGAGGAATGGCCTGAGCTACGGCAGTTTTCGCGGCGCCTTCGCCCGGGCGGAGAACGTTGTCATGTCGCCTGCGGGCGTGCGCTATCAGTTCGTCACGCCCCAGGGCGTCTATCCGGTGCAACTGGCCATCCAGGGCATGCACAATGTGCTGAACAGCATGGCTGCGCTGCTGGTCGCGGCCGAAGCGGGCGTGCCCTACGCCGAAGCTATTGCTCACCTGGCCCATTATCGTGGCGCGGCCCGACGATTCGAGTTCAAGGGCGAAGCCGCGGGCGTCGTGGTCATCGATGACTACGCCCACCACCCCACCGAAGTGCAAAGCACCCTGCAAGCGGCCCGCGCAGCCTATCCTGACCGGGAAATCTGGGCCATCTACCAGCCCCACACCTACAGCCGCACCCGCACCTTCCTGGACCTGTTCAACGGCGCGTTCAGCGCCGCAGATCGGGTCATCATCACCGACATTTACGCGGCCCGCGAGCCCCGGGATGAGAACATCACCCCCGACCTGGTGGCTGCGGCCAGCCATCACGACCGGGCTCTGGCCATCCCCGACCTGGACGCGGTCACCGATCATCTGAGCGAGCATCTGCGCCCCAACAGCCTGGTCATCATCCTCAGCGCGGGCACAGCCACCCGCATTGGGCCTGCGCTGCTGAAACGGCTGAGCGACAACGCCCAAGCGACGCACGCTTCATCCCTTCCCTAACATGGCTCCATCCCCTCCCACGACCCCACGCGAAAGCGCGCCGCCCGTCCTGCTGGCCCGGCTGGACGCGCTGAGCCGCGGCGGGCTGCGGCGGGACGCACCCCTGGCTCCCTACACCAGCTTCCGCATCGGCGGCCCGGCCGATTATCTGGCCATCCTCCAGCGGGTGGAAGACCTGATCGCGGCCCTGGACGCCCTGCGCGAAGCAGGGACGCGCTATCTGCTCATGGGCGGCGGCTCGAACATGCTCATCAGCGATGCGGGCGTGCGGGGCGTCGTGCTGCTGAACCAATGCAAGCGCATCGACTGGCCCGAACCGCCCTACTCTGGCCCGGTGGAAGTCATCGCGGAAGGGGGAGCGCTCCTGGCGGGATTCGCCCGAGAGAGCATCAAGCGGGGACTGGCGGGCCTGAGCTGGGCCGTCAGCATCCCCGGCACGGTGGGCGGCGGAGTGACGGGCAACGCCGGCGCGCATGGCGGCGACATCGCGAGCGTCTTCGTGAGCGCCAGGGTGTGGCATCATGGCAGGATCGAGAGATGGGGCCCGGCAGAGATGGCCTTCGCCTATCGCAACAGCCGCCTGAAGACCCTGGCCGCCACAGATGCCCAGCCCCCTGTCCTGCTTTCAGCCACGTTCAGGCTCCAACCCGATGGGGATGGCCAGGCCGCCGCGGACGCAGCCCGCTATATCGACCACCGGCGCCGCACCCAGCCCACCGATAAAAGCGCGGGCTCCATCTTCAAAAACCCGCCCGGCGACTATGCCGGCAGGCTCATTGAAGCGGCCGGGATCAAGGGTCGCTGTGTGGGCGACGCCTGCATCAGCGAAAAACACGCCAACTTCATCGTCAACCAGGGCCGGGCCACGGCCGCGGATGTCATCGCGCTCATGACGCTGGCCCGCCGCGAAGTGTGGCGGCAGTTCGGCGCGCTGTTGGAGCCCGAAATCCTTTTTGTGGGCGACTGGCCGGAAGCCGAATTGCCGTTTCGTAAATAAACGTCGGCGTCCTTTGCAAAAAAGTTTTGGCGGCAACGTTGGCCGAGCCGTAAAATGTATTCCGTAAAACGTCATGACCTTACGCATTACGAAATGAATCGCCCACGCCAACTCATCTATCCGTGATCCATGGAATTTCACCAATCGATGCCTTCATCCCTCACCACTGTTGGCCTCATCTTCGGCGGCCAGTCGGGCGAGCACGAGGTCAGCCTGATGAGCGTGCAGTCGGTCATGGCCGCACTGGATCCTGCCCGTTATCGGGCCGTGCTCATCGGCATCGACAAGCAAGGCCGCTGGATGTTCGATGATCCCCTGGAACGCCTGCTGGATGGCGAGAGCGCGCCTCCGGACGCGCCGCGCTGGCCCGGGCCCGAACAGCTCGCGGGCGTCGACATCCTCTTTCCCGTGCTGCACGGCCCTAACGGCGAGGATGGCGTCATTCAGGGCTTCTTCGAGCTGGCGGGCATCCCTTACGTGGGCAACGGCGTGCTGGCCTCTGCCGCGGCCATGGACAAAGCCCTGGCCAAAAAGCTCTTCCAGGCCCATGGCCTGCCCCAAACCCCCTGGCAGATCGTCACCCGCGCCCAACTGGAAAGCGCGCCTTCCTACGTCATCGCCCGCCTGGAAGGCGCCCTGGACTATCCCATGTTCACGAAACCTGCGAATCTGGGCTCCAGCGTGGGCATTCGTAAGGCGTCCCACAAAGAGGAGCTGCTCGCCGGACTACAAGAAGCCGCAGCGTATGATATAATCATCGTTGTGGAACAGGCTGTGCCGCATGCACGGGAGATCGAAGTTGCTGTCTTGGGCAATGAGCATCCCCAGGCCTCGATTCCGGGCGAGATCGTTCCCAGCAATGAATTTTACGACTACGAAGCCAAATACCTCAGCGGCGCCAGCGAAGAGCGCATTCCTGCCCCCATCGCCCCTCAACTGGCGGCCAAAGCGCAGGAGATGGCTGTGCGCGCGTTCAAGGCCATCCACGGCAGCGGCCTGGCCCGGGTGGATTTTCTGCTGAACGACGCTACGGGCGAGCTCTTCTTGAACGAGATCAACACGATGCCCGGATTCACGAACATCAGCATGTTCCCTAAACTGATGGAGGCCAGCGGCGTCCCCTATCCCGAACTCATCCACCGACTCATTCAGTTGGGCTTCCAACGTTATCGCCAAAGGCGCTCCCTCCGCACCACCTTTTCCCCCAAACCACCAAGCTAAAGCCAAGGCCACATTTTCCCCCATTCCCCCATCATGGCACGACGACGAACCGCGCGTCAACGCAAACGTTTTGAAGCGACCAGCATTTCCACGCTGCTGCCCGGAACCCTGAACAAAAAGAAAGGGACCGCCAGGAACCGCGGGCAGCGGCAGGCGCCCCGCAAACGCAGCAAACCCAACCTATGGTCCAAGGTGTCGGCCCGCTGGGGATTCTCCCACTATGTCGCCATGTTGTTGGCGATTGCGGGCCTTCTCGCTCTGTTCCTGCTCTTCACCGATCCCCGCTTCACCATTGAACAACCCGCGGTCGCGGGCAACCAATATCTCGATCCGGCCGAGGTCATCCGCAAATCGGGGTTGGACCAGAGCAACATTTTTCTAATCCACGCCGATGAGATCGCCCGACGGCTTTCCCTGATTCCGCAAGTAAAAGAGGCGCATCTCCGATTGGGATTGCCGAATCGGGCGATGATCAGCATTGTTGAACGCGAACCCATCCTGAACTACGTCCGCGAGGGCGAAACCTTTTGGGTGGACGAAGAAGGCCATGTCTTCCCCGCCAATGAGTTCCGTCTCGATCTGCCCGTGCTCCTGGATGACGACGACTCTGCCAGCCTGGATGGCAGCCATCTCCCTCCGGCCCTGACGCAAGCGATTGCGTTCCTCCATGTCAGTTTGCCGGAGATGAATGAGTTTCGCTATCGCAACGATTATGGCCTTTACTTCATTACGCCGGAAGGGTGGCGGGTCATGCTGGGCGATAGCGAAGGGATGGAACAGAAATTGAGTCTGTGGCAGTCTGTGCGCCAACAACTTTTGCAAGATGACCGTCCCATCCAATCTGTGGATTTACGCTTCGGCAAGGTTTATGTGACAAGGTGACAGCACTGTGTCTGAAATCATCACCGCCATCGATGTAGGCACCACAAAAATCTGCACATTCATCGCAGAACGCACGCCCGAAAATACCATCCACCTTCTGGGCTCGGGATGCAAGCGCAGTCGCGGTCTGCGTCGCGGCGTGGTCGTGAACATTGCCGCGGCCACCGAGGCCATTGCCGACGCGGTGGAAGCAGCCGAGGAAGAAGCGGGCGTCACCATTGAAGAGGCCCATGTGGGCATCGTGGGGGGGCATATCAGCTTCGAAAGCAACCGCGCCGCCGTCACCCTGCCCCGCAATCGGCCCATCGATTGGAACTCGATCAACCGCGTCCTGGCCGAAGCCCAGGCCATCCCCATCACCGCGGATAGGGATATCATTCACGTCATCGCCCGCACCTTCACCATCGACGGGCAGGAGGGAGTGCAAGAACCCCTCGGCATGCATGGCCGCCGCCTGGAGGTGGACGCCTATATTGTCACCGGGGCTCGCACCGCCATCAACAACTTGAAGAAGTGCGTGGAAAACAACGGCATCGCCGTAAAGAATCTGGTGTTGGAGCCTCTGGCCAGCGGCGACGCCGTGCTTTCGCCCGAGGAGCGAGAGGCGGGCGTGGCCGTCGTCGATATCGGGGGCGGCACCACGGATATCGCCATCTACCTGAACGGTGCGGTGTGGCACACCACCATCCTCCAGATCGGCGGCAACCATTTTACCAAGGACCTGGCCACCGTCCTGCACACGCCCTATCCCATCGCGGAGAAGCTCAAGATCCGTCATGGGCATGTGCTTCCGGAGTACATCCCCGAGAACGAAACGGTGGATGCGCCCGGCTTCGGCGGCAAACCCCACCAGACCTACTCCCGCCAGTTCATCGCCGAGATCCTCAACGCCCGGGCCGAAGAATTGCTGCTTTTCATCCAGCGGGAGATCAACCGGTCCGGTTACGGCGACCTGCTCTCGGCCGGGCTGGTCATGACTGGGGGCGGCGCGCGCTTGCCGGGGCTTGATATTCTGGGCAGGGAGTTGCTGAACGCGCCTGTACGCATCGGCGCGCCAGCCCCTCTGGGAGATGTGCCCAAACGTCTGCTCACCCCCGAAAACGCCTGCGGCGTGGGGCTGCTGTTGCAAGCCACCCAGGAAAACCTCTACGAAGCCAAACCCTCGTCCATGGGCAACTCCTTCGGCGCCAAACTCGCCCGATGGATGCGTAATCTTCTGCCCGGCTAGTCCAGTTTTGGACTTTCTCTCTTTTCCAGTTATGATTGCTAATTAACGATTTCTGTTTTTCGATAAATTTCGGAGGAAGGCTCGATGAGTTCCCGACCCTATGTAGAAAATCTAGCACAAATTAAAGTCATTGGCGTAGGCGGCGGTGGCAGTAATGCGGTCAATCGGATGATCCAGGAAGGCATCCAGGGCGTCGAGTTTATCGTGGTCAATACAGACGCCCAAGCGCTCATGCTGTCGGAAGCCCCCATTCGCGTTCGCATCGGCGATAAGCTCACCAAAGGCCTGGGCTCCGGCGGCGACCCTAAGATCGGGGAGCAGGCAGCGGAGGAATCCGCTGAGGAGTTGAAGGAAGTGCTGAAAGGCGCGGACATGATCTTCATCACCGCCGGTCTGGGCGGAGGCACGGGCACGGGCGCTTCGCCCGTCATCGCCCGGCTCGCCCGCGAGACCAACGCGCTTACCATCGGCGTGGTCACCAAGCCCTTCAGCTTCGAAGGCTCCCGGCGCCGCCAAATAGCGGAGGAAGGCCAAGAGCAACTCAAGGAGCACGTAGACACGCTCATCGTTATCCCCAACGACCGCCTGTTGCAGATCGTGGACAAGCGGGCCAGCGTGCAGGAAGCCTTCGCCACCGCGGATGACGTGCTGCGTCAGGGCATTCAAGGCATCAGCGAACTCATCACCATCCCCGGCCTCATCAATCTCGACTTCGCGGACGTGCGCTCCATCATGAGCGAGGGCGGCGCCGCGCTCATGGCCATTGGCACGGGCCGGGGCGAAAACCGGGCCCAGCAAGCCGCCGAAGAAGCCATCCATTCCAAACTCCTGGATATCAGCATCGACGGTGCCCGCGGCATCCTCTTCAATGTCACCGGCGGCGAGGATATGAGCCTGTTCGAGGTGAACGAAGCGGCCGAGATCATCCGCCGCACCGCGCATCCCGACGCCAACATCATCTTCGGCGCCGTCGTCGATCCCGCCCTCAATGACTCCCTGCGTATCACCGTCATCGCCACGGGGTTCGACAAAATGAGCGAAGCGTCAATCACCCGCGCCGTCACGCGTAGCGGCAGCCAACGCATTCCTCCCGCGGATACGCCCCCTTCGGCGCCCGACAACGAAAACATTGAGATTCCGCCCTTCCTCCGTCGCAACCGCCGCAAACGACAATAAAACACCCCCCAGCCTCCCTCCACGCCCGCCCGGTCTCCACGCCCGGCGGGCTTTTTTATCCCAATTGAGGCAGGATCGCGCCGAAGAGCGCATAGACCGACACCAACGCCATGCCTGCCTCAACGGCCAACCCCCACCAAAACCCATCGATCCGGGTCAGAAGCCCGCGTCCCAACAGGATCACCGCGGCGAGGCCCGTCATCAGCAGGCGCCACTTGTGGGCCTCGCCCGCCGCCAAGCCCATCCCCACCCCCAACGCCAGCAACGCCAACATCGCCGCGCCCGCCCAGCGGCTGCCCCGCAGGGAAAACGCGCCCAACAGCCCCGCCGCCGCCAGCAAGCTGATGGGCAACAGGGCCGGGAAGAGATAACGCCCCTGGTGCTGGACGAAGTCCAGATTGTACCAGAGAAAGGCCGCGATCACCGCGGCCAGTTGCGCCAGCAGCAACCACGCCCCGCGTTTTTGTCCCGAAGAGAAACAAAGCTCGCCCCTACGCCACCGCCAGACCTGAAAAATAACGCCGGTGAAGATAAGGACGCTTAACAATGTCAGCAACCAATACACCCGCGCATCCATGAACACCCCCATCCAGCCGAACACGCCCCAAAAGGAACGAAAGGTGAACGTGATGAAGCGGTCCAGGAACGGCCCCCAGCCCTGGGCTGCGATCCAATCGCCGGTGCGGGGCTGGCCCACCACCACGGCCGCATGACGGTTCAGTCCCAAGGGATCGGCGGGACCGTAGAGGCGCATGTTGCGCAGCCACCAGGGCAGGGGCAGCAACAGCATGGGGAGCAGCAGCCCCGCGACCGTGCGCCAGGCCCGAGCGCCTCCCACGCCCCGCCATGCCTGCCATCCCCACACGCCCAGCGCCAGAGGAGCCAGGAAATACGTCTGGAACTTGGTCAACAAGGCCAGGCCCACCAGCGCGCCCGTAATGAACCAGGCCCGGGCGCTGGTCTCGCCCCCCCCCACATGCCCCAGCAGCCGCACCATGACCGCGGCGATGAACAGCTCCGCCAACGCGTCGTTGTTGATGGACGCGTTCATGGCGATGTGCATGGGCAGGAACGCGGCGAATCCGACCGCGAGCAAACCCAGCCGCGGGCGTTGGGGAAACAGCCGTCGGGCCGCCAACCAAATGAAAAAGAGGCCCAGCGTTCCGATGATTCCGTTGGCCACCCGTAGGACCCGCACTTGAACATCCATCCCCGCGCCCTCGGCCAGCAGCCACACCGGAGTCATCAGCAGATAGTAGAGGGGGGGCTGGTGCCCCTCGTAACGCACGGACGCAATCGAGAGAGCAGGAGGAAACTTCTCGGCCTTCAGCTTCTCCAGATAGCCCTGGTCGTAATCGCCCGGCTGCAGTTGGGGCAGTTGGCCCGTTTGGGCAATGGTTGCAACATTGTTGAAATGCGCGGGTTCATCGGGCGCCTGCCACAAGGGCGTCAGCAGGGCGTAGGTCGTAGTCAGGGCCAGATGAACGGCCAGGATCAGGGCCAGGAGACGGAAGGAAACGCGGGGGGAGAGCATGAGGTGGCCGGTGGTCAGCGATCCGTTGGGGCTCAGCGTCGTGGCGAGAAGTTCATTAGATGGTTCGAGGCGGCGCGTCGGTGCGCTCGATGACTGCACCCAGGGCTCGCAACTTGCCTTCCAGGTTCTCATAGCCCCGGTCGATCTGCATGACGTTGGCGATGACGCTGGTTCCCTGGGCGGCCAGGGCGGCAATGACCAGAGCCATGCCCGCGCGGATGTCGGGGCTGGACATGCTTTGGCCATAGAGGCGGGAGGGGCCCACCACCACGGCCCGATGAGGGTCGCAGAGGATGATGCGGGCGCCCATGTTGATGAGCTTGTCTACGAAAAAGAGTCGGCTCTCGAACATCTTCTCATGCACGAGGACGGTGCCCTCGGCCTGGGTGGCCACCACCAAAGCGATGGAGAGCAAGTCGGGAGGGAAATGAGGCCAGGGCCCGTCATCGATCTTGGGGACGGCCCCGCCCACATCCATTTCCACCCGCAGGTTCTGCTCCGCGCCCACCACCAGATCATGCCCGGTCGCGGTTGCTTCCAACCAACAATTCACGCCCAGGCGGTCGCGAAACACATGCAACACCATGCGCAATTCCTCGGGCCGCACATCCTTGATTCGGATCTCGCCCGGCGTCACCGCGGCCAATCCCAGAAAGGAGCCCACCTCCAGCAGGTCAGGGCCGATCTCAAACTCGCCCCCGTGCAGGCGTTCCCGCCCCACAATGCGCAGCGTGTTCGTGCCCACGCCCTCGATCTCCGCGCCCATGCCCGCCAGCATGCGACACAGGTTTTGCACATGGGGCTCGGAAGCCGCATTGCGCAGGATGGTCTCACCCGGGGTCAGGGCCGCGGCCATGAGCGCGTTCTCGGTGGCGGTGACGCTAGCCTCGTCCAGGAAGATGTCCTGGGGATGGAGTCCGTCCGGGGAGGTGATTTCGATGCGATGCCGGGCCAGGTTCACATCGACCTTCGCGCCCATAGCTTCAAAGGCCAGCAAATGGGTGTCGATGCGGCGGCGGCCAATGACATCGCCGCCGGGCGGAGGGAAACTGGCCTTGCCCAATCGGGCCAGCAACGGCCCGGCCAGGAGGATGGAAGCCCGAATCTGGGTGGCCAACTCCCGATCCAGCTCGTGGGTGTGCACATGGCGGGCCTGGAGGGTCATGGTGGCGTCGCCATTGGCCAACACCTCCACCCCCAACGCCTTCAGAAGCCCCAACATGGTGTTTACGTCACCAATGCGGGGCACATTATGCAGCGTGACCGGCTCATCGGTCAAAAGCGTGGCGGCCAGCATGGGCAGGGCCGCGTTCTTGTTGCCAGTGACCTGCACCACGCCTTGCAACGGGCGCTGGCCCTGGATGACAAAATATGAACTCATGATAACGCCTTTCTCGCGAGAACCAACCTCATCGTTGGAGGATGAAATGGGCGTTTTAGGAAAGAGGCCGGGCAATGACGGGCGTATCGATACTCGCGCCCAACCGCTGGGCGGCGTGGCCGTTACGAACCGCGATCTCTGCGTTCCCCACGCTACCGATGAGCGCCAGAATCTGGCCATCTTCCGCATAACCATAGGCCCGACGAAAATCGCTCACCTGCTGGCCCGCGATCTCGAACACCCAATTCTCCGTCCCGCCGAACATGTCTTCGGGGATATTCGTGATAAGGTTGCCGAAGGAGTCGATGTGGATGACTTGTCCCAGGATGCTGCCATCTCCTTGTACAACGGGTTCGGGGATTTCGAATTGGACGGGATCGGTGACGGCGGGCCCGATGCTGGTGGGGGGCACGCCCGCGGCGATGTGCGCGGCGAAGGGGGCGAAGACGTCCCGTCCGTGGAAGGTGGCGCTGACCTGGGCCCGCATGTAATAGG
>CAZDCN010000035.1:0-10724 GCA_964503945.1 uncultured Caldilineales bacterium | reverse complement strand
CACGACGCCGGGTGAACCCGGCTTGCGGGCGGGCGACCCCGGCCAAAGCCCCGTTGACGGGGCGCACTTTCTAGCCCGCAGGTCGCCTGCGGGTGTTCTCACACCTCCGGGAGGTGGAGGAGGACACGGGCGTGGCCTGCCATCTTTCGACTTACGACCTGGTTCGCCAACATCGGAGCGTGCGTCTCCACCTCCCGGAGGTGAAATGGCTCAGAGCGGCGTAGCCCACGAGATGGGCGTGCCGGGAGGCCCAGGAGAGATCGGGCAGGATGCGCCACGGCAGGCTGGGCCAGCCGCACAGGTAGAGGGGACGCCAGACGGGGTCGAACTTCTGCTTGAAACGATACAACCCCTGATAGTCATAGCTGAAGCGCATCAGCCGTCCCAGGCGGGCGATGATCTGGCCCCGACAGGGAGCCCGCCAGGGCGCGCGGCAGCCATGCTCGGCCAAAGGATCCTCCGTGGTCATGAAGGGGACGGCCCCCAAACTCAACCAATCCGCGCCCTCTTCCCGCAAACGTCGCTTCACCGCCAAAATCAAAGCCTCCATCACCCCCACGGGCGCGTTTCGCCGTCGCAACAACAGCTCTGTATGCCAGTAGCCTGGCTTCATCCGCGACAGGGTCAGGGCCCCTAGCCACGCGCCCGCGTCGTCCACCAGGGCGAATCCCCGCAGACACGCCTCGAAATCGGTGCGAAAGGCGCACTGCAACTGCGGCCCGTCGCCGTGGACCGTCGCCCGCCACAGTGCATCCATCTTACTCCTGGCGGCCTCGCTGTATTCCACAGTCATGACCTGCCCCCAGCGTCGCCCCCGGCGGGCCAGCTCCAGCAGCGAGGGCTTCTCTTGGGCGTTGGTGGCCAGCAGCGCTTCCATGCCCACCTGAACCGCCTCGCCCCCCTGCGCCTTCACATACCGGGCCAGGGTCGCATGGCATCCTTGCAGGATGACGCCTCCGGGCAGCGCGCGCAAATGCTCTTGAAACACCTGCGGGAAGCTCCAGTCGGCCGGAATGTCGGCGCAAGGGACCCAGGTGCGCCGTGAGAGGGGCAGTTGCACAGTGCGAAACTGAGGCGCAGGCGCGTCGGTGCGGGCCCAGCTCAGGGGCAGATCCAACATGGGCGATTCAGAAGCCATGGCGTCATTATAGCACCCGCTGCGACCCGCGATTGCCCCTTTTCCCCTACTCAAGGTAGAATGCCCCACAATCGCCATGACCGAACGCCTGGAAACCCTCCTCCTCCTGGAAACCAACCTGGACGACATGCCCGCGGAGTGGCTGGGACCGCTGCTGGAGCAATTGTTGGACGCGGGGGCGTTGGACGCGTGGTTCACGCCCATCCAGATGAAGAAAAACCGCCCCGCGGTTCAGCTCAGCGTCCTGTGCCCTCCCGACCGGGCTCCTGCACTCCGCGCGCTCCTCTTCGCCCACACCTCCACCCTGGGCGTGCGTCAGCGGGAGGTGCAGCGATACAGCCTGCCCCGGCGCACGGTGCGCGTCTCCACCCCTTATGGCGCGGTGCGCGTCAAACTGGCCGAATATGCGCCGGGCCGGTGGAAAGCCGCGCCCGAATTCGAGGACTGCCTGGCCGCGGCTCGGGCCCACCACGTCCCCCTGCGCGAGGTCTATGAGGCGGCGCTGGCCGCACTGGAGCAGGGAGAGGATGATTGAGGAAGGGGATCAGTCTGCGTCGGGAGCATTCTCGCCCCTCTTTTGCGCCTGCAGCGCATCGAAAATGCGTTGCGCTGTGATGGGCAGCGCCCGGATGCGCACGCCCGTGGCCCGATAAACGGCGTTGCCAATGGCCGCGGACGCGCCCACCAGCACATGGTTGGAGAGATCGCGGGCGCCGTACGGGCCGCGAGATTGAGGGATTTCCACCACGATGGGATGAAGCTGTTGGGGCATGTCTGCAGTGGTGGCAATAGGGTATTTCATGAAGTCGGTGGTGACGGGGACGCCATCCTCGAACCGCAGCTCCTCCAGCAGCGTTTGGCTGATACTCTGGATGATGCCGCCCTTCAGTTGCGCCTTGACCCCCTCGGGGTTGATGGCATGGCCGACATCCGCCGCGCCGGCCAGTTGCAGCACCGTCACATCCCCGGTTTCCAGATTCACCGCCACTTCCGCGGCGTACCCTGTGGTGGCAAAGGATTGCAGCATGCTGTCCGGGGAAGGATTCCGGTCAGGCGCTTCGTAGACGCCCGTGGCTCGAAAAACAGGCGGCGGGCCGTCGCCCAACCCTTCTCGAAGCAGAGTCAACATGGGAAGCCGCCGTTTTGTGGCATAGGATATCACCTCGCCCTCTACAATATCCAGATTGGTAACGGGCTCTTCCCACATTTCGGAAACATAGGACAAAATCTGCGCTTTCAATGCCGCGGCGGCCTGCAACAGCGCGCGGCCCGTGCTCCAGAGCAGATTCGTGTAAATGGCTTGCCATTCGGGATCGTAGTTGGCCGTGTCGGTGGGTTGCACCGTGATCCACTCGATGGGAAGGTTCAATTCAAAGGCGATGAGCTGGGTGATGAACGCATAATATCCCTGGCCCACATCCACGCCATCGACGATCACAGAGCACAAATTCTCGCCATCGCACTGAATGGTGGCCCGACTCTTGCAATGGGGCGAGACCATGATGGGGCTCCAGCCCATGGCCACGCCTTTGCCGCGGCCCACCGAACCCGAACGCTCCTGCGGCGCGTGGGGCTGCCAGCCGATGGCCTGGGCGGTCTCCAGAATGCACGATTCCAGCCCATTGGCGTGCATGGTGAATGCAGGGAAGAGTTGATCTCCGCCCTTGACCAGGTTCCATTGGCGAAGGGTCAGGGGAGAGAGCCCCGCCAGCTCGGCCAGTTCATCCACCAGTTGCTCCACCGCCCAATGCGCCTGAGCAATGCTCAGCCCCCGCATGGGCGCAGCCGGCAGCAGGTGGGTGTAGATGGCGTTCACCTGGATGTCCACGTTGGGGATGGCGTAGGGGCCGGAGCCCGCCATCACGAGGCGCTGCATCTCCAACAAGAAAGCGTCCACGCTCGCGCCCACATTCCAATCATAAACGGCCTGCATGGCCACGATGCGTCCCTGTTCATCGAGACCCATCTTCACCCGCGCCTTCATGGCCGGGGTCATGAAGATGGCCTGGAATTCCTCTTCGCGGGTGAGATGGAGACGCACGGGGCGACCGTCCGTCTCCCGGGCGATGGCGGCCAGCAATCCCTCGACGCTGACGTGAACCTTGCTGCCGAAGCTGCCCCCCACGCATTGGGTGATAATGCGCAGGTCGCGCGGGGACATGCGCAAGGCTTTGGCAATGACCTGTCGTTGCAGAAAGGGCGCCTGGGTGTGCAACCAGAGGGTGAGTCCGCCATCGGGCTGTTTCTGGGCCACGCCCCCGTGCGTTTCCATGGGCGCGTGTTGCAGGGGAGCGGCTGTAAAGGTTCGTTCCAGCGTCAGCCGCGCGTTGGCCATGGCTTCGTCGGCATGGCCCCGCCGAAAGGTCAGACGGTGGGCGATGTTGCGCTCCGGCGCGGCGTCCACCTGATCGAAGCCCCGATAGTCAGCCATATCGGGATGGACCAGGGGCGCGTTGGGGGCCAGAGCCCTTTCGATGTCGAAAACCCCCGGCATCTCTTCATACTCCACCCGAATCATGGCCAGGGCGGCCAGGGCGGCCTCGGGCGATTCCGCCGCCACCACGGCCAGAGGTTGTCCTGCATAGCTGATTTCATCCACGGCCAGCAAGGTCCTATCCTCGATGACCGCTCCTAAACGAGCTTTCAGCTCCTGGCCCGTGAGCAGCGCCGCCACCCCTGCGTGGTTGCGGGCGGCCTTCACATGGCGCAGACGAAACCGAGCGCGAGGCCGGTGGCTGAACAGGATGCGGGCGTGCAAAAGCTCGGGGCCAAAAGGCTCATCCCCAGCATAGCAACTGACGCCCGTCAATTTCTTCTGCGCCTCGACCAGAGGGAAGGGTTTGCCAATGATGTGGAGTTTGCGAGTGATCATGACAACACCTCTAGCGTCGAGCCCGGGAAGCAACCTGAATGGATTTGATGATGTCGGCATAGGCCCCACAGCGACACAGGTTGCCCACCAGGGCCTCCCGGATCTCCTCCTCATGGGGACGGGAAGTGCGACTGAGCAACGCCTTCGCGGAAATGAGCATGCCCGGCGCGCAGTAACCGCATTGCACGCCGTGATGATCGATGAATGACTTCTGCAGAGGATGGAGTTCGTCTTCGGTGGATAACCCCTCCACCGTCAGGATCTCAGCGCCATCGACCTCGGGCGCCAGCACCATGCATGAGTTGACGACTTCGCCGTCGAGCAGGACGCTGCACGCGCCGCACTCGCCCGTGGAGCAGCCATGTTTCGCCCCCGTCAATCCCAGGTCGGTGCGAATGACCTCCAGCAGGGTTTGATGCGAAAGCACGGTCAGGTGCGTGGGTTCGCCGTTGATGGTCAGGGTGATATCATGTTTCATGATCGCATGCTCGATAGTTGTTGAATGACTTCGGTGACGGCCCCTTTCAGCAGGGAATGCAGCACGATGCGGCGGTAATCGGCCCGGGCATAGTCCACATCCACAGGATGGATGTTTTCCTGGACAATGGTCAACGCCCTCTCCACATCCTCGGGCGCAGGCGCCCCCTCCAGAACGGCTTCCGCTTCCGGAATGCGTTTGGGGCGATCATCCACGCCCAGGACCGCGATGCGCCAGTGGGTCAGAGCCTGTTGTTTACGATAGGCCAGCACGGCTACAGCCGCGATCATGAGTCGGCCATCATGCCTTATCGTTTGCCGTTGATAGACCCCATAGGTGCGGTTAGGAAACGCGGGCAGATGCACGTGGGTGATGATCTCATCCGGGGCCAGGGCCGTCTTGAAATCGCCCAGATAGAATTCGGAGAGGGGGATCTCGCGGCGGCCGCGCGGGCTCCATACATGACAGGTCGCATCGTAGCAGAGCATGGGCGCGGCCAGCTCGGAGACGGGCGAAGCCCAGGCCAGCGTGCCGCCGATGGTCGCCCGATTGCGCACCTGGGGCGAGGCCAGCTTCTGTGCGGTCTGATGAAGCAAGGGATAGTGCCGTCGGATCTCCAGTCCCATGACAAGATGTTGCAAATTGACCGCAGCCCCCAATTTCAGTCCCTGGTTGTGATGATAACGCACATCTTTGAATCCGGGCAGATGCTTGACGTCCAGCAGGATATCAGGCGTCTCCTCTTCTGAACGCACTCGCAACAACAGGGTGTTTCCCCCTCCCAACAACGTTGTCCTGGCGTTGGAGGAGAGATGGCGTCCGGCCTCTTCCAGACTTTTAGGTCGGATGTATTCAAACGCTTTCAAAAAGACCGTCTCCATAAGAACGAAAAAGGGCGCGGTTCAACCCATCCGCAGATGGCCGAAACAACCGCTTTCAGATAATGATGACGAGGGAAGATATCGGCTGCTATGGTACCGCATTTTTTTAAAAATTGCCAACTCATACTAAGAAAGATGTAAAAATCGGGGGGGTTCGAGAGGTGGACGGGCGAAAAACCGCCCTTTTGGCTTTTCTCCGCTCTCGGCTCTATGTTAGAATGAATTATGCACGACATTCAGATCGTCGTCCGTCTCGCCCGAACTGCTGACATCGAACGCATCATGCAGTTCCGGGAGCACGCGCGGCGCGTGGTCATGCATTTCGGATATGAAGATCTGGTGCAAATGGTGAAGCGAAACGCCTGTCTTGTGGCGGACACCGGACCGCTGCTGTGGGGATACGCATGCGTCACCAGCTATCAGCCCGGACTGGCCACGCTGCGCGGGATCGGGCTCATCAATGGCTGGCGCATCGATGACGGTCTCTCCTATCTGCTGCGTCCGCTGGAACGCACCCTGCGCGAGCAGGACGTGCATTATCTCATGCATCTGGCCGTGGATGTGTGGCTGGCCGCGCCCCTTATGCGTCAGGGCTTCATCCCTCACGACTACATCATCCATTTCGAGCGGGCTACGCCTGTGAAGCCCCTGACGCCCGAGTTTCACCTGGCCGATGTCACCCTGCGCCCCCTGCATCCTCACGAAATCCAGGCCCTCACTCTGCTCGATCACCAGGCGTTCGACTGGCCCTGGCAGTTCAGCAGCGGCGAACTGGTGAAGTGGTTGATGACTGCGGACCGGTTGGTGGTGCTGGACGCAGACGGGGAGCTGGCAGGCTACGCCTGCACCCAGGTTCACGGCGAGCAGGCCCAGATCGTGCGGCTGGCCATCTCGCCCCTGTGGCAGGGCCGGGGCCTGGGGCGCTATCTTTTGGCCGACGCGTTGGATTTCGCGGCGGAGCGGGGCGCTCGTTTTGTCACCCTGAACACCCAATGGCACAACACCGCGTCCCAGCGGCTCTACAAGGGTTTCGGTTTTCGTGCCATTGGACGACGCATCCCTGTGCTGATCAAGGAGCTGAAGGCCTCGTGATTCGGGCGGTGATCTTCGATATGGGCGGGGTGCTGGTCCACACCCACGATAGCGACGATCTCCTGGCCTCTTTCGACGCCATGTTGGGCCTGGAGCCTGGCTCCCTGCGTATGCGATTGTACAGCGGCCCGGCCTGGGAGGCGGTCTCCAAGGGCGAGATGTCGCTGGAAGCCTACTGGCGGGAGGTGGGCGAGGCCTTGGAGCCGGCGTTGCCCCCCGAGTTCCGGGGCTATCGGGATAATTTTTTCCGGGCGACGCTGGATCCGGCCACGGTGCGCCTGGCCTGGCGCTTGCGGTCTCGCTATGCCGTTGGCCTGCTCTCCAACGCCACCAAGCTCCTGGCCCGAGACATCACGGCGGAGCCCCGTTTCGCGGGGCTGTTCGACGCAGTGGTTGTCAGCGCCATGGAGGGTTATCGCAAACCTGAGCCCGAGGCTTTTCGCATTGCAGCTCGACGTCTGGGGCTATCTCCCAGCGCCTGCGTGCTCATCGACGACAAGGAGCGAAACACAAAGGCGGCCCGGGCCGTGGGCATGCACGCGGTGTTGTATGAGGACGCGTTGCAGACGGAGCGAGCGCTGCGGGCCATGGGCGTTGCTGCACGTCAGCGAAGCGTCTGACTTCTGGCCACTGGCCTCTGCAACTCTGACCTCCGGGGCTCTGGCTTCTGACCTCTGACTTCTGACCTCTGACCTCTGACTTCCGACCTCCGACCTCTGACTTCCGACCTCCGACCTCCGACTTCCGACCTCCGACCTCTGACCTCTGGCCTTCTGCCTTCTTTTCTTCGCGCCTCAGCGTCTTGGCGTGCGATCGATCTTCATCGCACCGGCTCGAACTTCATCACCCGCGCGTTGTCTGCATCCGCCACCCAAATGAAGCCGTCGGGCGACGCGGCCACGCCGTTGAGGTAGCCGAACTCGCCGGGCCCGACGCCATACTGGCCCCAGGCCGCCTTGGGATTCCCCTGGGCGTCCCACACCAGCACCCGCCAGCCGGTCGGGTCCGCGGCATACACCAGGTTGTTCGGACCTACCGCTAGGTAGGGCCTCATCAGGATATCCTGGCCCTCCCAGCCGGGCACGGGCCACGCTTTCAGGAACTGGAAGTCGGGCGAGAACTTCTGGATGCGCTGGTTCCAGGTGTCCGCCACATAGATGTTCCCTGCGCCATCCACGGCGATGCCCACGGGCTCGTCGAAATACCCGTCGTCGATGCCCGCGCCCCCAAACTGGGTGACAGGCTCACCCTCGGGCGTGAACACCTGCACCCGCTTGTTGCCCGTGTCCGTCACCAGCAGATTGCCATCCTGGGTGAAGGCGATGGCCCGCGGGCCCCAGAACACCCCCATCTGTCCCAGTTGTCCATCGGTGGAGACGAACGCGCCCCACGCGGTGATGAACTCACCCTCGGGCGTGAACTTTTGGATGCGGTGGTTCCAGGTGTCGGCTACATAGACGCTGCCATCGGGCCCGATGGCCACATCCCAGGGCTCGTTGAACTGGCCCGGCTCCGCGCCGAAGGCGCCCCACGAGTTAACCACCTGGCCCTCGGGCGAGAACACGACGATGCGATGATTGCCCGTGTCCGCCACGTAGATGCGCCCATCCTCGGCCACGGCCATGTTGCGCGGCGCGGCCAGTTGCCCCGGTCCCCCCACCATCTGCACCGCGGGATGGTCGATGTATCTGTTCTCGAAGGGGTCCGCGCTGATGACCCCTTCCTCCGCCAGCGCGGGCAGCGTGGTCAGATCCCACACCTGCGCGGCGATGTCCTTGCGGATGAACATGACGAAATGGTCGGCCGGGCTCCAATCCGCCAGGGGCTGCTGATACTTGCGATAGATCACGATATCCCAGAACACCTTGCGGGCCTGGCGGTCCTTGATCCAGCTCCACAGCAGGGGCAGGCCCTTCAACACCGTGCCGTCGGGCTGGGGCGCGCCATCCACCAGCTGCTTGTAGGTCTCCTTGGGCCACCAGATCTGCCGATACTCGATGCGATAATACTTGTTACCCAGGAAAGGCTTGGCCTTGCCTTCATTTTCGATGCCCACCAGCACCACGGGCGCGTCCTTCAACGCCTCTCGGGTGATGCCCGCGCCCACGAACTTCTTGTTGGGGAAATCACGGAAATACCATTCAAAGGGCCAGGTCGTCTCATTGTCATAGACGAAGGCCAGCGCGTTTTCGCCCACGGTGCGACGGGAGATCTCCCGCAGATCGTCCACCACGATCTTGATGTCGGGCGTGCCATGGGCGTAGACCAGGGGCTCGATGGGATAATCGTAGTTGACATAGGTGAGCAGGAAGGAGGTGCGCACCCAGAAAAGAGCCAGCAGGCCCAACAAACTCAGCAACACCAGCCGTCCGCTCAGCCCCCAGCCCAGGCCCCGCATCTTGCGATAAAGGAACCAGCCCAGGCCCAAGAGCGCCAGTGCGCCGATGAGCGCGGCCATGGTCTGGCTCAGGGCCTCCAGCGATTTGCCCTGGAACGGGCGCTGCTGCAGCACGCCGTAGAACACCATCAGCCAGATGGGCGCGCCTAACAACACCCACAGGCCTCCCTGCTTCCAGACCGCGCGCCAGTCCATGGCTTTCAGCTTCCAGGCCAGCCACCAGCCGCCCAGGATGGCCATGGGCGTGGCGAAATGCGTCGTCAGCCAGGGCATCTTCTCTCCCGCCCAGGTGTAAGCCCCCCAGGTCAGGGCGATCCACCATACCAAGTAGAGCAGCCACAGATCGCGCACCGATGGGGGCGCGGCCGCATCGTCGGGGATGGAGGCGTCCAGGGGCTGGCGGCGGAAGATGCGCACGAGGAGGCCGATGGCCGCGAGGCCGCTGAGCAGCATGGGGATGAATTCGTAGAGAGGGACCAGCATGAAGTAGTAGAACCAGGGCTGGCCCCCGCGGGCCACCTCCTGCTGGCTCAACCAATAGCCCAGCGCGCCCACCAGGCCCGTGGCTACGCCCCTGCCATTGGTGAAGAAGGTGGTGAAAAAGAGCAGCATCAGGCCGTAGTAGAGGCCCAGGCCGCCCAGGTAGGCATAGAGATCATCCTGCGAGGACGCCCACCACGCGCCCAGCGCTGTAAACAACAGCCACATGGCCGCGAACACGACGACGGCGATGAGGGTGTCCCGAGCCAGGGGGTTGTTGAAATCGATGCTGGAGGGATTGCCCCCGAACATCTTGATGAAGAACGCGGCGAACAACGGCCCGGACAGCGTGATCACCCACACCGTCACATCCAGCTCCCGCCAGCCGTGGATTTTATCGCTGCCGAAGCCCTTGAACATCATCCAGAACGCGGCCCCGATCAGCCCGCCCCCCAGCACGGCCAGCGGCCACACCGGGAATCCCAGGCTGTTGCTTCGCACCACCTGGCCCAGGGGCGCGTGGATGGATTCGTACATGGCATAGACCAGGAACAGCCCGCCCGCGGCCAGCAGGCCCAGGAACGGCCACTTGTACCCCTTGGTCTCCCAATTCCCCGCCAGCATCCGCCACAGCAGCGCCAGCACGAGATAACCGATAAGGATGATGACATAAATGAACGCCACCTCCTTCGTGGTGTAGAGCAGCCCCAGCATGGCCGCCATGGCGACCAGCAGCTTTTTCTCTCCCTGCTGGATGTAGAGGAAGATGAGGAGGATGACGGCCAGGGCGAAGAAGATGGCGTAGAGGTCGTGGCGGATGTAGCGGCTGTGGAAGAGGAGCGAGGGGGAGAGCGTCAGCATGACCGCGGCCAGGAACGCGCCCAGCTTGCCCAGCCAGGGCCGGGCCCACCACATCAGGACCACCACGCCCGTGCCCAGCAGCACCACCGGGAACCGGGCCGAGAAATCGCTGGGCCCGAAGATGAAATAGCTCAGCGCGGTGAGATGGAACAGCAGCGGGCCGTGCATCAACGGGTCGTGCTGAAAGCCCGTGCCATTGTACAGATTGTAGCTGTACGTCGTGTGCAGGCTCTCGTCGTGGCTCATGGTGCGCGCACCCACATCGTAGACGCGCAGGATGAAGGCCAGCAGCGCCAGCGCGATCCACGCGATCTTCTCCCAGTTCAGGCGGAGATAGAGGATGGCCGGGCTGTCGAGGATGGATGCAGGTTGGGGGCGTTCAGATGGATGAGCGGTCATGGTGGTTGGGATCAGGACTGGGATTGGGATTGGGGACGCAGAGGAGCTGGGGGTCAGAGGTCGGAGGTCAGAGATCGGAGGTCGGAGGTCGGAGGTCAGAGATCGGAGGTCGGAGGTCGGAGGTC
>CAZDCN010000034.1:0-10733 GCA_964503945.1 uncultured Caldilineales bacterium | reverse complement strand
ACACCCTCCAGGGCAACGTCAACTGGATGCGAGCCCGCATGGCTCAACTCGCGGAGGAAGATGACTTCGCCCGGGCCATCGCCCCCATCCTGGATGAAACCGGCTCCGACAGCGCCATGCTGGACAACGCGGTGGAAGCCCTGGTGCGCCGGGGCCGCGAACTGCGCCACGCCATCATGATGCTCACCCCCGAAGCCTGGGAGCACGTCAAAGATATGCCTCCCAACCTGCGGGCCTTCTACCGCTACCACGCCGCGCTCACCGAACCCTGGGACGGCCCCGCGGCCCTGGTCTTCACCGATGGACGCGTCGCGGGCGCGTCCCTGGACCGCAACGGCCTCCGCCCCCTGCGCTACCTGCGCACCCTGGACGGCCTCCTCATCGCCAGCTCCGAAGCGGGCGTCATCCCCATCCCCGCGGCCCGCATCACCCGCCGCGGCAAACTGGGCCCGGGCCAGATGCTCCTGGCGGACACCCATCGCGGGCGTCTCCTCCTCAACGACGAAGTCAAAGAAGAAGTCAGCGCCCGCCGCCCCTACATCCAATGGTCTCACAACAACTTCTACCACATCGACAAACTGGAACGGGCCATCCGCCACCGCCAAAATTTCCTCTTCGACGCGGTGGGCGGCGAACTGGCCGAGCCCGTGTATGAAGAAGGCGCGCTGTTGGACCCGGAAGACGCCGCGGGGTCGGAGCTCCTTCCCCTGGAGCAGGCCTTCGGCTACACCGCGGAATCCATCGGCATGATGCTCAAGCCCATGGCCATCGCGGGCAAAGAGCCCACCGGCGCCATGGGCGACGACACCCCGCCCGCGGTCATGTCCCAGCTCCCTCGCCCCCTCTACCACTACTTCTACCAGCGCTTCGCCGAAGTCACCAACCCGCCCATCGACCCGCTGCGCGAACGCTCCGTCATGTCCCTGCAAATGCTTCTGGGACGTCGCCGCAGCCTCTTCGATGAATCCCCCGCCCACGCCCGGCTCATCATCCTCGATAGCCCCGTGCTGGATGGGGACACCCTGGGCTTGCTCAAACAACTGGAACGCGATCCCCGCACCCGCTTCGATGAAGACCACGACGGCCTTCCCTTCTCCCTGGTCCGCATCGACATCACCTTCCCCGTGGCGGAAGGCGAGGCGGGCTTGTTGGCCGGGCTGGATCGCATCACTCGGGAGGCCGAAGAAGCTTTTCGCCACGGCCACAACCTGCTTCTTCTCACCGACCGCGCGGTGGGCCCCGAGCGGGCGCCCATCCCCGCGCTTTTGGCCGTGGGCGCGGTCCATCATCATCTCATCCGCCGGGGATTGCGCATGCAGGGCAGCATTCTGGTCGAAGCCGGGGATGTGATCAGCGTCCATCGCCTGGCCGCGCTCATCGGTTATGGCGCAAACGGCGTTTACCCCTGGCTGGCCCTGGACACCGTAGCCCATCTGACCACAGAAGGCCGCTTGAAGGGCGTCGACGATCCCGCCGTCGCGCAGGGCAACTACCTCCACGCCCTGGAAATGGGCCTCCTCAAAATCATGTCCAAAATGGGCATCAGCACCGTGGAAAGCTACTGCGGCGCGCAGATTTTCGAGATCATCGGGTTGGATGAACAGGTGGTGGAGCGCTGTTTCGCCGGCACGCCCAGCCGTCTGGGAGGCGTGGGCTTCGACAAGCTGGCCGACGACGTCCTCTATCGTCATCACCTCGCCTATCAGACCTCCCTCAACAAGCTGGAGCATTGGGGGCAATTCAAATACCGCAAAAAGGGCGAAATCCATGCCATTACGCCCGAGGTGATCGATGCGCTTCACCGGGCCGTGCGCATTCCCGACGCATTGGATGGCAATTTCGATGAGGCTTACGCGCACTACCGCGCGTACAGCCGTCTCCTTCAGACCAAACCGCCCACCGACCTGCGGGACCTGCTGACCATTCGCTCCGATCGGAAGCCCATCCCCCTGGAAGACGTGGAGCCCGTAGAGGCCATCCTGCGACGCTTCAGCACCGCGGCCATGTCATTGGGCGCGCTCAGCCCCGAGGCCCATGAGGCGCTGGCCCAGGCCATGAATCGCATCGGCGGACGCTCCAACAGCGGCGAGGGGGGCGAAGACCCGGCTCGGTATGGCACGGACCGGAACAGTGCGGTGAAGCAGGTGGCCTCGGGCCGTTTCGGCGTCACCCCGGCCTATCTGGTCAGCGCCAAAGAGCTTCAGATCAAAATGGCCCAGGGCTCCAAGCCGGGAGAAGGGGGCCATCTGCCGGGCCACAAAGTCACCGAGCTTATCGCATCCATCCGGCTCACCACCCCCGGCGTTCCTCTCATCTCCCCGCCGCCCCATCACGACATCTACTCCATCGAAGACCTGGCCCAACTCATCGACGACCTGCGTCAGATCCACCCCGAGGCGGAGATCTCGGTCAAGCTGGTGGCTCAGGATGGCGTGGGGGCTATCGCTTCGGGGGTGGCCAAAGGCCGGGCTAACATCATCCTCATCTCCGGCAACAACGGCGGCACGGGCGCGTCCCCCCTCACTTCCATCAAACACGCGGGCGCGCCCTGGGAGATGGGCCTGGCCGAGACGCAGCAGGCCCTGCGCGCGGGCGGCCTGCGCGACCGGGTCATCCTGCGGGCCGACGGCGGCCTGCGCAACGGCGTGGATGTCATCAAGGCTGCACTTTTGGGCGCGGATGAATTCTCCTTCGGCACCCTGGCCATGCTCGCAGAAGGATGCATCATGGCCCGGGTGTGCCATCGCAACACCTGCCCTGTGGGCGTGGCCACCCAGGACCCCAAACGCCGGGCCAAATTCCCGGGCCGGGTGGAGCACGTGGTGGCCGCGTTCACCTTCATCGCCCACGAGGTGAGGGAATGGCTGGCCCAGATGGGTTACTCTTCCCTGGACGACATCATCGGCCGCACCGACTTGCTCATCCAAACCCCGTCAGGCGACCCCGCGCTGGACGCTCTGGACCTGAGCCCCCTGCTGGCCCAACCGGAGCCCCTCGCGCCTCGGCGCTTCGTGCGCTGGCCCGACTATGACGCGCCCAACGCGTTGGGGAACCGGGTGGCCGAGACCGCGTTGGCCGCGCTGGCGCTGGATCAGCTCCCCCTGCACCGGGAGTTCGAGATTCGCAACACGGATCGGGCCGTGGGCGCCCGGCTCAGCGGCCGGCTCACCCAACTGGGCTACACCGACCTGCCGCCCGGCTCCCTGCGTTACACTTTCCGTGGCAGCGCGGGCCAATCCTTCGGCGCTTTCCTCAACCAGGGCGTTCACTTCACCCTCATCGGCGAGGCCAACGACTACGTGGGCAAGGGCCTGGCCGGAGGCGTCATCGCCATCCGGCCCGAGGAGGAGGCGACTTTCTCCTGGCGAGAGCAATACCTCGCGGGCAACACCTGTCTGTATGGCGCGACCGGCGGCGAGCTCTACCTCGCGGGCCGGGCCGGGGAGCGCTTCGCGGTGCGCAACAGCCGGGCCCGGGCCGTGGTGGAGGGTGTGGGCGATCACGGCTGCGAGTATATGACCGGGGGCGTGGTCGTGGTGCTGGGGCCCACGGGCTACAACTTCGCCGCAGGCATGACCGGCGGCCAGGCCTTTGTGCTGGATGACGCCGACTGGCCCCGTTTTCTCAAACGCTTGAACCGGGAACTGGTCTATGCCACCCGGGTGGAGGATGAAGCCGCGGGACAATTGTTACGCGAGTTGGTGGAAGCCCATGGGCGGCACACCCAAAGCCCCCTGGCCGCAGAGCTCCTGGCCAATTGGGACCGCGTGTTGCCTCGGTTCTGGCATGTGCGGCCCAAGTGGATGAAGGACCGGCAGCGCTCAAAGCCTGCTCAAAGTGAGATGCTGCGTAAATAAGGGCAGCGAGTTCGCGCTTTCGCGGCAACAATCGGCCTGCGTAGGCAGGCGCCACGGGCCGCGGCCCGCGGATACTGATGAAAATGGTGGCAAGTGGCAGGTTGCAAGTCGCGGGTGAAGCTGCGCAAGTTGACTTGCCACCTGGCGCCTGCCACCTGCAAACCTGCTCTTTGTTGTTTCTTTACTTCCTTTGCGCCTTTTGCGTCTTTGCGTGAGATTAAGCTATGTTCAAAGCAGGCGCCACGGACGTTACGACACCCAAACCCATAGCAGGAGCGCGGCAATGAGCGCCAATCCGCCGCCGAACAGGAAGGGCACGGCCGGTCCGAAGCCCGTCCACGGCCCGACGCCCTGCCACAACATCCCCGCGATGACGCTCGCGGGCAACGCGGTCAGCCCCACCGCGGCGTGATACACCCCATACGCGGTTCCTCGTTGCTCTGCGGGCGCGAAATCGGCCACCAGCGCCTTGACCACGCCTTCGGTCATGGCGTAATAGACGCCGTAGAGGCCGTAGAGCAGCCAGAAATGCCACGTTTGCCCGGCCCAGGCGAAGCCGAGATAGACCAACGCATAGAGCAGCCAGCCGCCGATGACCACCCCGCGGCGGTCCATCCGATCGGAAAGCGCGCCCGCGGGCGTGGCCAGCAGGGAGTAGACCAGGTTGAAGCCCGCGATCATGGCCAGAACCAGGATCACGGACGCGCCCGCGCGCTGGGCCCGCAGCACCAGGAACGCGTCGGCGCTGTTCCCCAGCGTGAACAGGATCACCACGATGAGCAGTCGATGAAAGGGACGTCCCAGGTTGTGCAGGGAGAGACGCGGGGGTTGAGCGTCTTTGGGGCGGGGTTTGACCGTCTCGCGCACGCCCAGCGCCACCACCATCACCGCCAGCGCGGCCGGGATCAGGGCCCATGCCACCACGGTGCGGAAGGTTTCGGCGCTGAGCTGAAGCTGGCCCAATTGGGTGCGCCACACCAGCAGCATGGCCAGGAGCAATCCCACGAACGCGCCGCCGGTGTCCGCGGCCCGATGCAGGCCGAAGGCCGCGCCTCGATGTTCGGGAGTGATGGAATCCGCAATGAGGGCGTCGCGCGGCGCGGTGCGCACCCCCTTGCCCAGGCGATCCAGGAAGCGGTACAGCAGCACCGCGGGCCAGCTGCGGGCGATGAGCAGCAGGGGCAGGGCCAGCGCGGCCACGCCATACCCGCCCACCGTCAACTCCTTACGCCGGCCCAGCTTGTCCGACAGCCAGCCCGAGTAGAGCTTCATCAGGCTGGCGGTGGTTTCAGAAACGCCTTCGATGAGGCCGATGAGGGAGGTGCGCACGCCCAGCACGTTGGCCAGAAACAGCGGCAGCAGGTGCACCAGCATCTCGCTGGCCACGTCGCGCAGGAAGCTGGTCAGGGAGAGGGCCCAGATGTTGCGGGGGACGCGGGTGAGCCTGTTCATCGGGAGCTGGGGGACAGGACGTTATTCGAAGGGGCCTGTGTCGGGCTTCAGGGGCAGTTCTCGGGTGCGAGAGCGGAAAAGCGCTTTGAGTTCATCCACCGCGTTGGGTTCGGCCAGGGCCAAAACGATGTCCCCGGGCTCCAGGGCGTCATCGCCGTGGAGGAGGTGATGCTGGTTGCCGTGGAAACGGGTGGTGAGGAGGACGCCTTCGGGCAGTTTGAGCTCCTTCACCTTTTTCCCGGCCGCGGGCGAACCCGGCTCCACTTTCAATTCCAGGAATTCTGCGCCGCCGCTGCGGCTGGCCCGCAGGTGCGTCGAACGCTCCGCCAGCATATCGCGGCGCAAAATCCCTCGCTGATAGGCTTGGGTGATGTCGGAACGGCGCACCGCGCCCAACAGCCGCGTGGGATCATCCCGGTCCACCACAGGCATGCGCCCGATATCGCGCACGGCCATGCGTTGCAGCGCATCGCCGATGGTGTCATCCGGATAGGTCACCACCAGCGTTTTCGTCATCACGTCCTTGATCTTCAGGTCCTTGCAGTTTTCGATGTCGTTCAAACAGCGTTCCAGGTCCTGCAGGGTGACGATGCCCACCAGCTGACCTTCGTCATTCAGCACCATGGCCCCGTGGTGGTGCGTCGCCAGGAAGAAGTGCTCCAGTTCGGCGATGCTCTCGTTTTCGTAAACGGTGGGCGGGTTTTTGGTCATGACTTCGCTGACCAGCACGCCATCCAGCACATCCACATCTCGACCGAAACGCAGACGCAACCCGCGGCGGGCCAACTTCAGGGTGTAGATGGATTCGGGGAAGAGACGATGGGCGATGATCAGCGAGAAGATGGTCACAGCCATCAGCGGCAGGATAACCTTGTAGTCGTTGCTCATCTCGAAGGCGATGAGGATGGCGGTGAGCGGCGCCCGGGCCGCGCCCACGAACACGCCCGCCATGCCCGCCAGGGCATACGCGCCCGGATTGAGTGCGATGCTGGGGAACAGCATATCCACCGCCAGGCCGAAGAGGCCGCCCAGCATAGCGCCCATGAACAGGGCCGGCGCGAACACGCCGCCCGAGTTCCCGGAGCCCAGGGTCAGCGACGTGGCCAGCAGTTTGAGGAAGAGGAGGGAGATGAGCAAGATCCAGGGCAGCGGGCCCGTGAGCGCGGCCTCGATGGTGTCGAAGCCCGAGCCGAAGATGTGGGGCAGGTTTTCGATGACCGGCAGGCCCCAGCGCGCCAGGTCGGGATTGATGCCCAGTTTCACCAACAGGGGGGGGTAGATAAAGCCCACCAGGCCCAACAGCAGCGCGCCCACCGCGGGCCGAACCCACATGGGCGCTTTTTCCCAGTTGTCGAAGATGTCCTCAGCGCCGTAGAGCGCTTTGATGAACAGCACCCCCATGCCGCCCGTCAACAGACCCAACACGGAATAAAACAGGATCTCCCAGGGGCTGTTCAGCGCGTAGGTGGGAATGGCGAAGGCCGGGTCGGCGCCCAGAAAAGCCTGGCTGACCACGGCCGCGGTGACTGCGGAGATGACCACGTTGCTGATGACGCTGATAGTGACATCCCCCACCAGCACCTCGATGGCGAAGGCCACGCCCGCGATGGGCGCGTTGAAGGTGGCGGCGATGCCCGCGGCCGCGCCGCACGCCACCAGGTTGCTGATCCGCCGGTCCGACATGCGGAAGAGCTGGCCCATGGTGGAGCCGAAGGTGGAGCCCACCTGCACGATGGGCCCCTCGCGGCCGGCCGAGCCCCCGGTGCCGATGCACACCGAGGAGGCCGCGATCTTGGCCACGGCCACCCGCGGGCGGATGCGGCCGCCGTTCAGCACCAGGGCCTGCATCACTTCGGGCACGCCGTGACCTTTGGCTTCGCTGGCGAAAAAGGCGATGATGGGACCGCTGATCAAACTGCCGAGGACGGGGATGAGGATGATCCACCATCGGCCCCAATCGATGGCGGCCGGAACGTCGCCAAAGGAAAATTCGGTGATCCAATCGATGAGCTTGATGAAGAGCACGGCGGCGAATCCCGTCACCAGGCCGATGATAATCGACAGGATCAGCAGCAACGTCCCTTCCGAAGGCTGAAATCGGTCGAGCAGGAGCGAGAAGCGCCGCGACCAGCGCCTCATGGTGGGGTGTGCGATGAAAGCAGTCAATGAAATGGGTCCTCCTGGAAGTTTGGGATGATTAACTGAGCTGAGCGCCTCCGATGACCTGGCCGCCGTCCACCACCACGGTCGTCCCGGTGGTGAAATCGGACGCGGGGGAGGCCAGATAGAGGGCGACGCCCGCGATCTCTTCGGGCTCGGCCATCCGTTTTTGGGGAATGCCTTGGATCACGGCTTCGTAGATGGCGGGGTTCTTCCATAACGCGGCGCTGAATTTCGTCTTGACCAGGCCCGGCGCGATGGCGTTCACCTGGATGTTCATGGGAGCCAGCTCCACGGCCAGGGCTTCGGTCAGCATGATCACCGCGGCTTTGCTCACCGAATAGACCCCCATGCCCGGCAGGGGGATGCGTCCGGCGATGGAGGCCAGGTTGATGATCTTGCCCCCGCCCCGTTTCTGCATGATGGGCGCACAGGCTTTGACCATGCGAAAATAGCCCACCACGTTCACATCGAGGATCTTCTGCCAGTGGCTTTCCTCCGCGGTCAGCAAGGGCCCGAAGTGGGGATTCGTGGCCGCGTTGTTCACCAGGATGTCCACGCCGCCGAATGCGTCGGCCGCGCGGGCGACCAGGGCTTCCACCGCCTGGGCGCTGCCCGTGTGCGCGACCACGCCCAGCGCGTCGAAGCCCTCCTCGCGCAGCGCTCGCTCCGCGGCCTGCACGTTTTCCTGTTTGCGGCTGGCCACGACCACGTTCGCACCCGCGGCCGCCAGCGCCCGGGCGATGGCCAGCCCGATGCCGCGCGTCCCGCCGGTGATGATGGCGATTTTATCGGAGAGATCGAAGGATGGCAGTTGGGACATGAGATGCTCCATGGGGGGATAGGACTATTGGGATGATTCCACCAGTTTGTTGAAGGTCTTGACGAAGGCGTCGGGCGGGGTGACGGTCATGCCCTTCCAGTAGTCCTGATCCCCATACAACCCGCACAACCCCAGGTTGAACGTGCGCGTCTGGCCGTTTTTCAGGGTGAAGTGCAACTCGTAGGAGGCAGGACAGCGCTTGGGTGGGATCAGAGGGAGGTCCGCGTTCAAGGGCTCGACCAACGCCCGGATGCTTTTCGGGGCGGTGACCACGGCCACTGATTGGGGCGCACCGCCGCCCACGGCCAGCACGTCGATCCGCACTGTGTCCGCCAGGCCCGCGGCCTCCACCACATTCAGCGCCAGATTCTTGGCCTGGCCCTGGCCGCATTCCCCGCGGAAATAGGCCCATGCGTCACACTCCGAGCCATCATCGAAGATGCAGACGCCGTATTCATTTCCTTGGTCATCCTTGCGGGTTTCATAGCGGAAGCCCTGATCCTGGCAATAGGCGGCCGCGGGGTTGGCCAGTTTGGCCTGGTCGATGGTGGGCTTGGGCGGTTGCGCTCCGCCCGACGGTGCCAACGGCGCACACGCAGCCAGGAGGATCGCCAATGGGAAAACCCACAAAAAAAGAATGAACCTCTGTGGCATAACAGGCTCCTTACGCAACGTGCAACTTTTCCGTGTTCGACCGACAAAACATACCATGCGAAGAAGTCGCACATTGGGTGCTCCTTTGTTGGAAATGGGGCGCATCGAGGCGCGCGCCTTGCTCGGATCATTCTAACTCTCAGGGGATGACTTGACAAAACTCCATCTCGCCATTAGTCTGGGCGGGAGAATGACTATTCCGTAAATAGACGTTCGCCTCGTCTGCGGAGAACTTCTCAGAGCCAGCGTTGGCCGAGGGCTCAACGACGTCATGCGTAAAACGCGAGGCGCTTACGCATGACGCAGTACGGAATACGCATCCCAATTTTCATCCTTATCGGCGAGCAAACGCTCTTGCCACCCGCTTTGAAAATAAAAAGAACACGGATGCACGCGGAAAAACGCGGATAATTCAAAAATCTGTGTCCGAAGGCCGTGTCAATCCGCGTCCTCATGATTATCGAATTGTTCAACGCCATGCCACCCAAAAACCTTCACCCCGCCAACTACCCCCTGCCCGACGCCCGCGGGCGCTTCGGCCCCTACGGCGGCCAGTTCGTGCCCGAAACCCTCATGCCCGCGCTGGCCGAGCTGGAGCAGGCCTACCGCGAGGCTCAGGCCGATCCCGCGTTCTGGGCCGAGCTGGATGAGCTCTTCCGCACCTATGTGGGCCGCCCCACGCCCGTCACCTACGCCCGCCGGCTCAGCGAACACCTGGGCGGCGCGCAGATCTACCTCAAGCGGGAGGACCTGGCCCATTCCGGCGCGCACAAGATCAACAACGCCCTGGGGCAGGCCTTGCTGGTGAAGCGCATGGGCAAGCAGCGCATCGTGGCCGAGACGGGCGCGGGCCAACACGGCGTGGCCACGGCCACCGCGGCCGCGCTCCTGGGCATCGAATGCGTCGTCTACATGGGCGCGGTGGACATGGCCCGCCAGCAGCCCAACGTCTTTCGCATGAAGCTGTTGGGAGCCGAGGTGCGGAGCGTGGACAGCGGCAGCAAGACCCTGAAAGACGCCATCAACGAGGCCATCCGCGACTGGGTCACCCATGTGGAGAGCACCCACTACCTGCTGGGCTCCGCCCTGGGCCCCCATCCCTACCCCATGATGGTGCGGGATTTTCAGCGGGTCATCGGGTTGGAGGCCCGAGAGCAGATGTTGGCCCAGGTCGGCCGCCTGCCCGACGCCATCGTCGCCTGCGTGGGCGGCGGCTCCAACGCCATCGGCGTCTTCCATCCCTTCCTGGAGGATGAGGATGTGCGGTTGATCGGCGTGGAGGCCGGGGGGTTGGGCATCGAGACGGGCATGCACGCGGCCCGCTTCGCCGATCCCAAAATCGCCCGGTTGGGCGTGCTGCATGGGGTGAAATCCTACGTGATGCAGGACGAGCACGGGCAGATTGCGCTCACCCACAGCATCAGCGCCGGGCTCGATTATGCGTCGGTGGGGCCCGAACACGCGTGGCTGCGCGACATGGGCCGGGCCGAGTACGCGTATTGCACCGATGAGCAGGCCTTGGAGGGCTTCCAGCTCCTGGCCCAACTGGAGGGCATTATCCCGGCGCTGGAGAGCGCCCACGCGGTGGGGCATGTGCTGAAGCTGGCTCCCACCATGCCCAAGGACAGCATCATTTTGATCAACCTTTCAGGGCGGGGCGACAAAGACCTGGACACGGTGATGAAGGCGCTGGGAGAATCCTCTTCCACGATTCGTCCAACGCATGGGTAATCTGCTTCGTAAATAGACGTTGGCGTCGTTTGCGGAGACCTTCTCAGAGCCAGCGT
>CAZDCN010000033.1:0-10743 GCA_964503945.1 uncultured Caldilineales bacterium | reverse complement strand
CCTCTAACTCCCCCCAGTCCGTTTCTCCAACACCTTGCGGGGGATGCGGGTAAGTTCGTCGGGGTCGAAGGGCGCGAGCAGCTCCCAGGCCAGCTCCAGGGTCTCCTCGATGGTGCGCCGGGCCCGGCCCTGGCCGATGAAGCGCTGCTCGAAGTCGTTGGCGAAGGCCAGGAACCGCCGGTCCTGCTGGCTAAGGCTGCCCTCGCCGATGATGGCCACCAGACGACGCAAGTCCCGGCCCCGGGCGTAAAAAGCATAGAGCTGATCGGCCACGGCCCGGTGGTCTTCTCGGGTCTTGCCCGGCCCGATGCCCGCGTTCATCAAACGGCTGAGGCTGGGCAGCACATCGATGGGAGGATAGACGCCCTTGCGATGAAGCTCCCGAGAGAGCACGATCTGGCCTTCGGTGATGTAGCCGGTGAGGTCGGGGATGGGATGAGTGATGTCGTCGTCGGGCATGGTGAGGATGATGAGCTGGGTGATGGAACCCGCGCGACCGTGGATGCGTCCGGCCCGTTCGTAGAGGCTGGCCAGGTCGGTGTACATGTAACCGGGATAGCCCCGACGTCCCGGCACCTCCTCCCGCGCGGTGGCCACCTCTCGCAGGGCTTCGCAGTAGTTGGTCATATCGGTGAGGATGACCAGCACGTGCAAATCGTGCTCAAAGGCCAGATATTCGGCCGCGGTGAGGGCCGCGCGCGGGGTCAGCAGCCGCTCCACCGCAGGGTCATCGGCCAGATTGAGGAAGAGCGCGGCGTGGGCCAGCGCGCCGCTGGCCTCCAGGCTCTGCCGGAAGAAACTGGCCTCGCGATGGGTGATGCCCAGCGCGGCGAACACCACCACGAAATCGCCCGATCCATCCCGCACCTGAGCCTGAGCCGCGATCTGGGCCGCCAGCTCGTTGGCGGGCAGCCCGAACCCGCTGAAGATGGGCAGCTTCTGCCCCCGCACCAGGGTGTTGAGCCCGTCGATGGCGCTGATTCCCGTCTGGATGAAGTGGCTGGGATGGGCCCGGGCATAGGGGTTGATGGGCTGGCCGTTCACATCGAGCATGGCTTCGGGCGCCAGGGGCGGCCCGCCGTCGATGGGCTGCCCCGAACCGTCGAAAATGCGGCCCAGCATGCCCAGCCCCACGCCGATGCGGGCCCCGCGGCCGCTGAACCGGGCCAGGGTGCGGTCCAGGTCCAGGCCCGCGGCGCCCTCGAACACCTGGATCACCGCGCGTTGGCCGTCCAGCTCCAACACCTGTCCCAGGCGCTCCCGGCCATCGGGCGCGGTGATGATGGCGATCTCGCCCAGGCCCACATCCTTGACCCGATCGAAGATGAGCAAAGGTCCGGCCGCGAAATGCCCGGTGCGGTAGAGGGTGGTCAGGAGAGAGGGAGTCATGTTCGGAGACCCGTATCCAGGAGTCATCAGTTCAGTGATCTGTGGGGGTTGGGGGTGCGGATGCGACGGAACCGCGGGCGGTGCGCCAGGTTTCCATCTGGCGGAGGAGCTCGGGCGCGAGGCGTTGCAGTTCCTCCGGCGTCATTTCCTTCAATCGGAAGAGCTGACGGCGGATGGCGTCGCTTTCCTGGATGCACTGCTCGAAGGTGAAGCATCCCGTGCGCACCCGATGGGCCAATGCGTCATGGTAGGCCAGCAGCAGCCGCAGCATGAGATACTGTTTGTCCAGAGGGCAATACGCGTCCTCCTCGCTGAAGGCCGATTGCTGCAAAAAGGCCTCGCGCAACAGGCGGCCCGCGTCCAAAACCACCTTCTCGGGGTCGCCCAGCGCATCGCTGCCCACGAGCTGGACGATCTCCTCCAGCTCCCGCTCCTCTTGCAGCAACTTCTGGGCCTGGGCCCGCAGCCGCGGCCAGGCGTCATCCACATGGTCCCGAAACCAGGCATCCAGCCGATAGTGGGTGAAGCTGGCGATCCAGTCGATGGCGGGGAAGTGGCGGCGGCGAGCCAGGTTCACATCCAGGGCCCAGAATGCGCCCACCAACCGCAGGCTGTTCTGGGTCATGGGCTCCGAAAAATCGCCGCCCGGGGGCGAGACCGCGCCGATAATCGTCACCGAGCCCTGCCGGGCGTCGGTTCCCAGGGCTTCCACCCGACCCGCGCGCTCGTAGAACCCGGCCAGGCGGCTGGCCAGATACGCGGGATAGCCCTCCTCCCCCGGCATCTCCTCCAGCCGGCCCGACACCTCCCGCAGGGCTTCGCCCCAGCGGCTGGTGCTGTCCGCCATCAGGGCCACGTCCAGCCCCTGGTCGCGGAAATATTCGGCGATGGTGACGCCGGTGTAGATGCTGGCCTCGCGCGCGGCCACGGGCATGTTGCTGGTGTTGGCGATGAGCACGGTGCGGTCCATCAGCGGGCCGCCGCTGCGGGGATCCTGCAATTGCGGAAACTCCGTCAGCACCTCGGTCATCTCATTGCCCCGCTCGCCGCAGCCGATATAGACCACGATGTCCGCGTCCGCCCACTTGGCCAGGGATTGCTCGGTGACGGTCTTGCCGGTGCCAAAGCCGCCGGGGATGATGGCTGCGCCTCCCTTGGCGATGGGAAAGAGCGCATCGATGACCCGCTGCCCGGTGATGAGAGGGATGACCGGGTCCAGACGGCGGCGGATAGGGCGGGGCTTGCGCACGGGCCAGCGTTGGGAGAGGCGCAGGGGTCTCGGCGGGCCGCCGTCGTCGGGAATGAGGCGCCCCAGGACCTCCCGCACCCGATACTCGCCCGGCCGCAGCCCCTTCACCCGACCAACGGGATAGTCGGGCGGGACCAGGATTTTGTGATGGAAGTGGGGCGTTTCGGGGACAGTTCCCAACAGGTCGCCCGGCGCCACCCGGTCGCCGTCGTTGACTGCGGGCGCGAAGCGCCAACGTCGGTGGCGGTCCAGCGCGGGCAGGGTGACGCCTCGGGGGATGTAAGGCGCCTGGGGATGGCCCTCCGCATCGGGCTGGGCCAGGATGGGCAGGGGGCGCTGTACGCCGTCGAAGATGCTTCCCAGCAGGCCCGGTCCCAGTTCCACCCACAACGGCGCGCCCGTGTCCCACACCGCATCCCCCACCTTCAGGCCCGAGGTGTCCTCATAGACCTGGATGGTGGCGATATCGCCCGACAGGCGGATGATCTCGCCGATGAGGCGTTGGGACCCCACCCAGGCCACGTGGTAGAGGAGCGCGCGGGCCAGGCCCCGGGCTTCGACCACGGGGCCGGAAATGCGGGTGATGACCCCTTTGGGCGCGTCGCCCATGGGACGCAGGGGACGGGCGTAGAAAGGCTGAGGGGAAGCGGTCATGTTTCACTCCTGCTCTTCGCCGCGGAAGGTGAGGCTGTAGCCGATAACCCGACGCATCATCTCGGCCAGGCGCTGGCGGCGGGCGATCTGGCCGCGGCCGGGCAGGCCGTCGGGTAGGGGCATGACCAGGGGCTCGTATTCGGTCTGAATGCGACGCAGCAGGTCTTCGGGCAGGGCGTGGTAAAAGGGTTCGAGCAGGGCGATGACGCCCGGGCGTCCTGCATCCAACTCCTGACGCAGGAGCTTTTCCGCGCGGGAGGCGTCCTCGGCCACCAGGACGCGCGCGCCCGTCAGCCGGAAGCCCGGCGCCAGGTCGGGGGTGGCGATGACGGTGACGCGCGGCATGGGGTCAGGAGGATGGCGGGGCGTCGCAGAGGAGGAGGCTGGCTTCCGCGTCCTCCCGGGGCAGGTGTTGGGCCACGGCCTCGGTGATGAGCCGTAGGTTGCGCAGCTCGGCCTCTTTGGCCGCGAGATAGGCGATGAGGACGCCCGGCCCCAGGGGATCCGCGGTGAAGATGAGGCGCATCCGCCAGCAGAGAAGGGTCTGCTCCCAGGCCAGTTGCAGGTCCGAGGCGCTGACGCCGTCCCACTGGGTCAGGGCCGGCAACCAGAACGCGGCCGCGGGCTCGCGGGCCAGGGCCTCGCTCATGGCCGCGGGGTCGGCTGCGGCGCGGAAGGCTTCCAGCAGGTCGGGGTTCAGATCGCCGCCGGGGAGATAGTCGGGCGGCACCTCCAGGGCGATGCTTTGGAAATCCAGGGCCAGCAACAGGTTGCGTAGATCCATGGCCCGACGCAGGTTGCGCCGCAGCAGCTCGCCCCCTTCCCCTGGCAGGGTGTCGGCTTGAGCCTGCACGGCCAGAGCCCAGGCCCGCTCGAACCGCTGCTCCAGAAAGCGCGGGTCCGCAGACTGGCGCAGGGCGTCGGTCAGGGCCCGGGCCAGCTCGGGCGTGGGCAGCCGCCATTGATCCAAGAGCTGGATCAACCCGCGCACGGTGGTTTTGCGGGCCAGTTCATTGAGGACGCCCTCGGTGAACGGGGGCAGGATGATCAGCAGGGGCAGGAGCTCGTTGGGGGGGATATGCGCGCCGACCCCGCGTAGCAGGGTGATGACGTCGTGGCGGATGGAAGCCGCGGTGAGGAGCTGGAAGGCGCGGGCGGTTTCGCCGCCGCAGAAGCCCGCGATGCGCTGCAAGGTGGCGTTGTGGTCCAGTTGCAGGGCCCGATGCACGGCCAACGCGCCCGCATGGGTGGTCGCAGCCTGTTTCAGCGCCTCGCGATAGGGGGTTTGATCCAACGCGCCCATGAGCGCGGGGATGTCGGGCGCGGCCAGCAGGCGCTCCAGGTCGGCGCGGGTCAGCAGCCGGGAGCGCATGACGCGCAGCCGGGCGTTGACGTAGTCGTAGCCGAGATCGATGGTCAAGGGCATGGTGGTGAGGCTGGGAGACGAACATGGATCAAGGCGGCTGTGCCCGCACCTCCGCCCGGCGCTGAAGTCGCCGGGCTAGAAAACCGCGCCGGATGACGTCCGGCTAGCCCGCACGGGCGCTGTTTCGCAGCCGGGGGAATGATCCCCCGGCGGGGGCTCACACCTCCGGGAGGCGGAGGCGTATGGTCCAGACCGATGAGCAAGGCCGCGGGCCGAAAGATCGCCAGCCAAGCCCGAGTCCATCTCCACCTCCCGGAGGTGAAGTGGTTGTTTTCAAAGCAGGCGCCACGGACGGTTGTCCGTCGATACCGATGAAAATGAGGACACGGATTTGCACAGCCTTCGGACACAGATTTTTAACAAATTATCCGTGTTTTTCTGTGTTCATCCGTGTTCTTTTTATTTTCAGAACAGGTTTCACGGGCGGCGGCCCGCCGATATGGATGAAAATGAGCGTCGCAAGTGGCAGGTTGCAAGTCGCAGGTGAAGCAGCGTAAGTTGACTTGCCACCTGCCAACCTGCTCTTTTTGCTTCTTTCTTTGCGCCTTTTGCGCCTTGGCGTGAGATATCTATTTGCGAAGCAAGTCGGCCAGAAGGGGGCGCAGGTCGGGTTCGGCCCGTTCCAGGCGGCTCTCCAGGGTGTTGCGGGTGATGATGCGGTCGTCGGGGCTGTGGGCCTCGACCCCGCCCCAGGTGCGCAGCCCGCCCGTCAGGGGCGCGTCCAGACCCAGGTCGTCGAGGATGGCCCGAACCAGGGGGATGTCTTCATCCGCGGCCTGCACTTGGGCTCCCGGCTCCTGAGGGGCCAGGGCTTCCCGCAGGAGCGCAGCCAGGAGGTCGGGATAGTCCTCCCGGGCGCGGGTTTGGGCCAGCAGGTCGCGGGCCCGGGCCAACGCGGCCTGGAACGCGGTCTCCTGCACGGCCACCAGGCGGCGGATGCGCTCCAGCCGGGCGCGATGCAGCAGCCGGGCCCGTTCCTGCGCGGCCTGGGCTTCGGCCTCGGCCAGAGCCTGGTCGAGGATGGCCTGGGCCTGCTGGCGGGCTTCGGCCAGCCGGGCCTGACGTCGGGCCTGGGCCTGGTCGAGGATGGCCTGGGCCCGGTCTTCGGCGTCTCGGGCGATGGCCTGGAGGATGTGTTGCAGGGACATGGCGAGACGGGGGCGGGGGCTATCCGCCGGGCAGGAGCAGCATGATCATGGCCGCGACCGCGAAACCCAGGATGACCATGGTCTCGGGGATGGCGACCAGCAGGATGATGCGGCCGGTGACTTCGGGTTTTTCGGCGATGGCGCCCGCGCCGGCCGCGCCGATGCGGCCCTGCGCGTAGCCGGTGCCGAATGCGGTGAAGCCCACCGCCAGACCGGCGCCGATGGCGATCAATCCAAGTTCCATAAGGGTCTCTCCTGTGGCGTGAGGTGAATTCCTATCCGGGCGCTACGCGCCGAAGGGCTGGAAGGGCTGGCCTCCTTCCTCGTAGAATTTCGTGAAGAATTCGACATAATGAAGACGGAGGGCGTGGATGGAGGGGCTGAACGCGCCCATGGCCAGGTTCAGTGCGTGGAAAAGCAGGGCGATCAACACGCCCAGCCACACGACGCCCATTTTCCCTACCATCAAGTTGCCCACCAGGGCCAGATAGACCGACGCCAGGCCGATGGCGGCCAGCCGCAGATAGGAGAGGACGTTGCCCAGCGCGCCCAGGAGTTCCACCGGGGCCAGGAGCGCGCCCACCGAGCCCAGGCCATAGATGAGCATGGCCAGCCCCACGATGACCGCGGCCAGGGCGGGCGTCATCCAGCCCGCAGGAAGCTGGCGGGCGATGACGCCGATGAGCAGGAAGAGGCCGATGAGCCCCACCAGCTTGCCCGCGCGCTCCCAGAGCTCGTGGCGCTGATGCAGATGCCACGCCTGCCACACGCCCAGCAACAATCCCAACACGATGTGCATCGCGCCCAGGGCGATGGTAAAGAGGAGCAGGGGCGCCAGCGCGTCCGGCTCGCTACGCTCCATCCACAGGGGGTGGAGACCGAAGCGATGGCGGCCCAGATCGCCGAAGAACTCGCCGAAGATGACGCCGAAGACCACGGTCCACAAAGAGCCGATGAGGAGGAAGGTCATCAGGTCCCGCAAGCCGCTGCCCGGGGCCAGGCGTCGGCGGGCGAGGAGGACGATGATCAGCAAGCTGAGGCCGTAGCCGATATCCCCCAGCATGAGCCCGAAGAAGAGGGGCATGAACAGGGCCATGAGCGCGGTGGGGTCGATGGTTCCGTAGCGGGGGAGAGCGAGGAGCTGGATGAAGAAGTGGAAGGGACGGGTGAAGCGGTTGCCGGTGAGGAGGACGGGCGCGTTCCGGGCTTCTTCGGGGGAGGGGGGCAGTTCCTGGATGACCAGGGCGCCGGGGAGGCGGGCGTCCAGGGTCTGGCGCAGCGCGTCCAGACGCTCTCGGGGCAGCCAGCCTGCCAGCACGAACGTGTGCTGGGTCTCGGCCAGGCGTTGGCGGGCGCGAAGCTGCTCCAGACGTCGCTCCAGGGCCTGCAACGCGCCCAACCATCGGGCTCGATGCCGCTTCGCGGCTTCCTGCAATTGAGCGTCGATGGCGGCCAACCGTTGGGGGATCTCCTCCAACCGCTGATGGATGCGGGCCAGCGCGTCTTGAAAGGGCACGTTTTGCAGGCTTTCGGGCAGGGCGATGGGGTTGACCTGCATCCGGCCCAGGAGGGCGTTCATTTGGGGCGCGGCCTAGCGGGGGAAGACCAGGAGCGCGCCGATGTGGTCGGGGTCCACCTGGTCCCAGACCAGCTCGGTGAAGGGCCCGGCCAGGTTCTGCATCTCCTCGGCCAGCAGATCCATGATCCCCGCGGCCCGCCGGTCCAGCAACACGGCCACGGTCTCGTAATCCCGCAGTTGGGTGAGTTCGGGGGTGAGCCGCATGAGTTTGCTGAGGGTGTCGGCGTAGCTGGGCAGGACGTCGGCGTCGTTGAGCAGTTGCCGCCGCTCCCGAGCCAGGGCCTCCAGCTCACCCGCGTGTTGCTTCAGTTCGGTCTGGATGCTGGAGATGAGGTCCTGGTCGGGCCAGGGCTGCGCCTGTTCATCGGGCTGAGGGGGCAATAAGGCCAGCAGCGCGTCCAGCCGGGCGTGGAGATAGCTCAGGGTTTCCATCTCTTTCTGCTCGGCGCTGAGCGCGTAGCGACGCAGCCCCGGATGCACCTGGCTGGCGTCCAGCAGTTGCACGCAGGCCAGGCGTTGCAGCTCGCGCAAGGTGGCGTCCAGGTCGCGTTTATGCCCCACGATCTGAACGCGCGTCATGGGGGTGATCATGGTCGGAAGGTCGCGTGGCGGTCTGGTCGGCGGGTTGGGCGTGGGGGATGTTGGGCAGGATGTAGGCGACGATGCGGGCGGCGGCCTGGTCGGTGCGCCGGGCCAGGAGATCGCGCAGGCGGCTGGCTTCTTCCTCGGCCTGGCGGAGCAGGGCGTCGGCTTCTTCCTGGGCCTGGGCGATGAGGCGGCGCTGGCGGGCGTCGGCCTGGGCCCGGGCGTCGCGTTGGGCCTGGGCCAACAGGGCCTGCACCTCCCGTTCGGTTTCCTGGTCCAGACGTTTCGCCTCTGCCCGCGCGGCATCGATGCGGGCCTGGGCCTCCCGCTCCGCGCGTCGGATCTGTTGCAGGATGTCGGTGGTCATGGGGATGCGCGTGTTGCTTCTTGCCGGGCGCGGCGGCCATGCCGGGCTTTGATCATCTTCAGGCGGTAGATGTCCTCCCGCTCCCGCTCGGTGAGGCGCAGTTCGATGAGCTTGAGTTGCTGTTGCAGCCGGGGCAGCAGGATGTATTCCAGGGCGTTGACCCGGCGGATGGTCTCGCGGATGGCTTCGGCCAGGCGGCGGAGGCGGAGCTCCTGGTTGGCCACATCCAGCAGGGCTTCCAGCTCCGCCTCGAAGGCCAGGGCCGCGGCGTCCAGCCGGGGGGCGCTGTGTGTGGGACCGTGGGGACGGTCACTGGCGGTGCGCACCAGGGCCTTGGGTTCGATGCGCAGCACATGGACGCCCATGACGCGGGTGGAGCCGATCGCCACGGCCAGGGGCTCCTGCGCGGCCAGGGCGGCGCTGCCGATGACTTCGGGCCCGTCGTGGGCCGCGGCCAGGGCCAGGGCGCGGCGGGCGGCCGCGGCCGCGTCGTCCAGGGCCTGGGCTTCCGACAGCACGTCATCCGCGCTGCGCCGCAACTCTTCCATCAGCGCGTTGCGCTTCTGTTGCAGCAGATCGCGCCCCTTCTGCACCAGCTCGATCTGCGCCCGTTTTCGGTTCAATTCCGAACGGGTGGGGGTGATGTGTTCGACCGGCATGACTCGCCGCCTCCGGTGACGGGCGTGGCACGGAGGTTGACATGAGCGGGGGCCAAGTGACAGGTCGCAGGGGGCAAGCTCCCCGGGCCGCGCTTGCCTGCTGCCACTTGCCACTCGGCTGTTTACTCTGAAATGGCTGGCCCAATCCTTCTATGTTAAGTCTAGCAGGTTGGATGGGAGTCGTCTATGATTTTCGTCAGGGTGCGGAAAGCGGAAGGACGTGCTGGTTTGAGCTTTCGAGCAGGCGTCGCACGCGAAAAAGCCCCTCGCGGGGAGGGGCTGATGGGATGCGGGAAAGTCGTGGCGGATGGGATTACTGGCCCGACGCCAGGATGTTATCGATGATCTGCTTGAACACCTCGTAGGGCTGGGCGCCGCTGAGAAACTGACCGTTGATGAAGAAGGCCGGAGTGCCCTGCACGCCCGCGGCGATGCCTTCCTGCTGGTCGGCCAGGATTTCATCCTTGTACTTCTCGCTGTCGAAACATGCGTTGAACTGGTCCATGTCCAGGCCCAGCTCCTGGGCGAATTCCTTCATCACGTTGTTTACGTCGGGGTTTTCATTCCAGCGATCCCGTTCAGTGAAGAGCTTATCGTGCATTTCCCAGTAGCTTTCCTGTTCGCCCGCGCATTCCGCGGCCAAAGAGGCGGGAATGGCCTGTTCATGGAAACTCAGCGGGAAGTCCTTGAACACATATCTCACTTTGCCGGTGTCGATGTAATCCGCTTTAAGCTGAGGCATGGTTTGCAGGAAATGGCGCTGGCAGAAGGGGCACTGGTAGTCCGAGAATTCAACAATGGTGACCGGTGCATTGGGATCGCCTATGGCGGTGACAGGCTCTTCCTCGAAGTCGGTGTCGGGCGTGGGGGAAGGGGTAACAGTGACGACGGTGTCGGGCAGGGACCCGGTTTCTTCTTTTTGCAGGAGCGCGTCAATGATGGTGGTCAGTTCGTCGGCGCTGGCGCCCTGGTTGATGACATGGCCGCCCACGACGAAGCCGGGCAGGTCGCGAAATTCCAAATCACTGCCATCGAAGTAGTCTTGCTTGATGTCCTCCAGTGGCTCCTCGTTGTCAATACAGGCGTTGAATGCGTCCAAATCTTCAATGCCGATGGCCTCGCCGCCCGGTTTCACCGCGTCTTTCATGGCCTGGATGTCGGTTTGCTTGCTCCATGCATCCACATTGGCATAGAGCCAGTCCGCCATCTCCTGATATTTGCCCTGCTTCGCCGCGCATTGGGCCGCGAAGCTGGCGACAACCGAGGGATCGCCGCCCGCCACCGGGAATTCCTTGTGCACAATGCGCAGCTTGCCCGCGTCCACGAATTTTTCCTTGAGCTGGGGCTGAATGTCGCTGTTGAAGGTGAGGCAGCCTGGATAGGCGTAGTCGCACCATTCGTACATGATGAGCGTGGCGTCAGCATCGCCCATGGAGGCGTCGGGGCGGTCGGTGGGAGAAAAATTGGCCGGAGCCTCAGGGGGCATAATCACCTTGCCCACGGTGTCTTCCACGGGCTGGAAGCCGTCGTCCGCAGGCGCGGAGGTGGCTTCAGGCTGGGGCTGAGTGGGAGCGGGGGCCTGGGTCGCGGTCTGCCCCGTGTTGGCGTCGGGAATCGCCTGCTGACATCCGCCCAGCGCCAAGGCCAGGATCAGGATCAACAGGGGGATCAGCAGTTTTTTGGATGG